>JAQULV010000269.1 GCA_028718405.1 Smithellaceae bacterium | reverse complement strand
TCCCCGGTACATGCCGATCAGCTGCGGAATCGTCACGTGGCTCTCATCGACGACAATCAGGGCATCGGTCGGCAGGTATTCGATGAGCGTGGGCGGCGGCTCCCCAGGCCGGCGCCCGGTCAGATGGCGGGAGTAGTTTTCTATCCCTTGGCAGTATCCCATCTCCTCCATCATCTCGAGGTCGAAGTTGGTCCGTTGCTCAAGTCGTTGCGCCTCCAGGAGTTTGTTTTCCGCCTGGAGTTCCCGGAGTCTCTCGCCCAACTCATCGCGGATGTCGGCCATCGCCCGACGCATCGTTTCTTTGGTAGTAACATAATGGCTTCCGGGATAGACGGCGATGCGTTTTATCGCCTCCAACCTTTTTCCCCGCAGGGGGTCCATCCAGGAGATCTGCTCCACCGTGTCACCGAAGAACTCCACACGGAGCGCCTTCTCCTCCTCGTAGGCGGGAAAGATCTCTACGACGTCGCCCCGGACACGGAAGGTGCCGCGGTGAAAATCCAAGTCGTTCCGTTCGTACTGGATCTCTACCAGACGCTTCAGCATCTCTTCGCGGGAAAGTTCCATCCCCTCTTCCAGAAGTAAAAGCATCCCGTGATAAGCCTCGGGAGAGCCGAGTCCGTAGATGCAGGAGACACTGGCAACGATGAGGACATCGCGCCTCTCCAGAAGCGAGTGGGTGGCCGAATGGCGCATCTTGTCGATCTCGTCGTTGATCGACGAGTCTTTCTCGATGTAGGTGTCGGTGCTGGGGAGATAGGCTTCGGGCTGATAGTAGTCGTAGTAACTCACGAAGTATTCAACGGCATTTTCGGGGAAAAGGGCCTTGAACTCCTCGTAGAGCTGGGCGGCCAAGGTCTTGTTGGGGGCAATGACCAAGGTGGGTCGCTGTACGGCAGCCACCACGTTGGCAATGGTGAAGGTCTTGCCGGAACCGGTGACCCCCAGGAGTACCTGGTGGGCGGCGCCGTCCTTTATGCCCTGGGTCAAAGCTGCAATCGCCTGTGGTTGATCACCCTTCGGTTTAAAATCGGTAACTAAAGAGAATTCCATCTTTCCTTAACCTTTACGAACATGGTTTTCATAGTGGCACAAAACGCGCGGCGTGGCAATACCCCGCCCGGTCTTTGACGTCCCAAAGGCCGACAGCCATCGGTCGGAAGGAATGCGAGATGACCCGGCCCTTTCTGATTCTGTCTAGGCACAGCGCCGATGCAGAAAACCGAAGAAAGCGTCATCGTCGCTGCGTACAGGGACCTGATCGACGAGATGTACAGATAGACAGGTAATCTCTTCTCTTGACCATGGAGGCGCGATTGCGTTAACGTCCGTGACGGACTTTCGCGGAGAGAAAGAGATGACGGACAATACAACAAGAGGTGCGGCTCAAGATCGGCAGGGCAAAACCCCGCTCATCTTGGAGATCAAGGGAAACTCTCTGGACGACGGCCCCGGGATCAGAACCGTGGTTTTCTTCAAGGGATGCCCCCTTGACTGCCTGTGGTGCCACAACCCCGAAAGCAAAAAGATTGAGCAGGAGATCTCCTTCGATCCGACGGCCTGCGTCGGCTGCGACAGTTGCCTCGCGGTTTGCGCGCGTCATGCTCTGGACAGAACGAAGCCGGGGTTCGTCGATCGGACACGCTGTGATCTTTGCCTGGCGTGCGTGGATGGCTGCCCCGCCGAAGCCCTCGCGGCGGTGGGACGGAGAATGGAGATCGACCAGATCGTTGCCCTCGTTAAGAAGGACATCCCCTTCTTCAACACCTCCGGCGGCGGTGTGACCCTTTCCGGCGGCGAGCCGACCTTCTTCATGGAGTACTGCGGGAGGCTGCTAAGTGCCTTTCAAGAGCTGGGAATCCACACACTCGTGGAAACCTGCGGCCTGTTTAACTGCGAGCGCTTTCTCGCCCTGGTCTACCCCTTCACCGACGCAATCTATTTTGATCTGAAGCTTTACGACAGTGCGGACCACCGGCGTCTATGCGGTGCCGGGAATGAAACGATTTTGAAGAACTTTGCGACGCTGCAGGAGCTCTGCGCGCAAGACGGGAAGGAGCTTCTAGCCCGTATCCCGCTGATACCGGAAATGACGACGTCCGAACAAAACCTGCGCAGCCTCGCCTCTTTCCTCACGAGATGCGGCGCCCGCAAGGTCGCGCTGCTGCCTTACCATCCCCTTTGGATCGAGAAGAACGCCAAGATCGGCCGGGATATCCCCCCCGCCTGCCGAGGGCTTGTTTCCTGGATGAAGCCCTCGGAACTCAAGCGCTACGAAGGATTCCTGGCAGGATTGGAAATCATCTGAGATGATCATCTGGTTGGCTTGACGGCAAACCGGCCGAGCTTCGGTTTCACCAGCTTCTCGAAATCCTTATAGGACAGCTTGATCAGCTCATGGTGGGAGCCGGCGCTGAAGGCGATTTCTTCATCCTCGGCCAGACGATCGTCCGCAAAGACCTCCATGCCGTAAAGATTGCCGAAGGGCGGCATGGCGCCGATCTCGCAGCCCGGGAAGAGGTCCTTGAACTCCTGCTCCCCGGCCAATTCAATGACACTCTCGCCGGTAGCCGCTTTCAGGAGATCGAGATCAACCTTGAGACTGCCGGGAAGAACGGCCATCGCCATCTTGCCGTTTAACTTCACCATGACTGTCTTGGCGATCTCCTTGCCCGGGATATGGGCCGAGGCGGCGATCTCCTGAGACGTGTAGGCCGTTGAATGGGTAACCGTCATATACCTGATTCCGCCCGCGTCCAGTAAGTCTTTCAGTTTCTTGACCGGCATAAGACCCTCCTCCGCAAGATATGAGGTTAGACTGTGGTTTCCCCTAAAACGGCGCCGCGATGGTCTGCGGCATCTGTGGACGGAAAGGCAAGGTTACGTTCTTCTGGGCAGCGTGACGATGGAAAGCCAAAACTGCTCGATCGTCCGCACGACATCAATGAAGCTGCCGAAATCGACCGGCTTGGCGATGTAGCAGTTGGCGTGCAGCTCATAGGAGCGCAGCACATCGCGATCGGAGCGGGATGTGGTCAAGACAACGACGGGAATCCTCTTCAGGGAAGGGTCCTGCTTGATCTCGGCCAGCACCTCGCGGCCATCCTTCCGTGGCAGATTGAGATCAAGAAGGATAAGATCGGGCCTCGCCGCATCGGCATATTTGCCGCGGCGACAGAGGTAGTCCATGGCCTCTACGCCGTCCTCAACGTGGCTTAGGCGATTAACGATCTTCCCCTCTTCTATGGCCTCGATGGTGAGCGCGGCGTCGCTGGGACTGTCTTCAACCAGCAGGATCTCAATCGGACGGGATTCAGCAGGGTTCATTATCCTTTGTCTCCTTATCAGGTATGGTGAAATGGAAGGTCGAGCCTCCTTGCCGCCTCGGCTCCACCCAGATCTTGCCGCCGTGTCTCTCCACTATTTTCTTGCAGAGGGCAAGCCCGATGCCAGTGCCGGGATAGAGCCTCCTCGTATGGAGTCGCTGGAAG
>JAQULV010000268.1 GCA_028718405.1 Smithellaceae bacterium | reverse complement strand
CGCCCGTCTGGTCGTCCTGCGTTTTGTATTCGGCGCGAACGAAACTCAGTCCGCCTGCGACAAAGGGTCGGGCCGAGGGATGGTCGTCCCAGATCTTCTTGATACCGAGGCTGAACTCCGATGTTCTGCTGTCCACATAGACCGTGTTACCGGAGACCACCTTGTCGTCTCTTCCCACGGCGCCAAGCAGGTCAACGGCGATGCTGATGGGCCAGGAGGTATGCCGAAAATCGCATTCCAGACCTACCTCGCCCTGCTGGTCGACGGGGCGCCAGTCGTCTTCGTCGAGACCTTTTGTGCCGAGCAGAAGATTCAAGTTTCCTGTCCATTCGTCATACGTTTTTGCGAAGGAATTCGCAGGCAGAATAATTGTCAGAGCCAGTACCAGCAGAACCAAAAGGAATATGCCGTAGTCTATCCTTTTCATAAAATCCTCCTGCAGAGTAGGAAATGGAACTGATAATCCAAATCCGTGTGACACCGAAGTGACGGCACGGGTCGGTTACCAGGTCACTATTCATTCGGCCTCACGCAATGAGAGGCAGTTTGGGAAAATTGCCGAAATCCGGCCTATCCCCAGTCTATTTTTTTTTGTTCTTGCCGGCCGGCCGGGAACCTTTTGCAGCTCCCTTCTGCTTCATCTTCGGAAGCGGCTCGTGGGCCTTCCGTCCATACACCCTCTCGTATGCCTTGCAGTTGGGACAGAGGCTGCCCTCAACAGTTTTGACAAACCAAAAGGCGAGGCCTTTTTGTTTGGTCCGCGCACTGGTGCAGACCTTACATTCAATGCACTTTTGAGCCAAAGCCTTGTCCTTTTCCGTGATGATTGCTGCTTTCATGGGTTCAACGTATTTCCTTTCTAATTATTTTCTTATGAAAGATTGCCCCGGGCAAGAATGAGCGGTCGGGAATCCAGGCCAAGCTAAATTAATTACACAGTTCATGTCAAGGTGTTTCTTATCTTGCAGGACCGCGTGCGGTCTTTTGCCGAGGCCTGCGATACTTCCTTGACACGATCTCGGCAAAATCATAGGATGCCCGATAAACAACAGCATCACCTCAGGCGCCAAAGAACTTATCATAATTGAGGATCTGCGATTCCAGAGAGGTCCGGTACGCCCGGCGGTACAATATGACAAGGAGGTGCTCTCATGATGCCCAGGGATTATCTATGGGAATATCGAAATCCGTATGAATGGATGGATAGGACCAGAAAGGGCAGCTTCCCCCCCCTTATCATCACCTGCGCCGTGACCGGAGGTATCCACGGCAAAGAGACGCACCGGAATCTTCCGGAAACCGCTGAAGAGCAGGCCGATCAAGTATACGATGCCTATAAGGCAGGTGCCGTATCCGTACATATTCACGCCCGCGTTCCTTCCCAACCATCACTTACCTCTTCGCATGCGGAAGATTATTCCCTTGTCAATAGGCTGATCCGAGAGCGTTGCCCCGATATTATCATTAACAACACGACCGGCGGAGGCCCATGGCTGACCAAGGAACAGCGGATGTGCTGTCTTTTTTCGGATCCGCCCCCAGATATGGCCAGTCTTAACCTGGGGCCTTTCGTCCTCAAATTTCCGCTCAAGGACAGGAGAGCACCCCTGTCGGCTCCCCGCGATGGTTACCTTTTTGATGCCTGCATCCCCGCCAGTTATGCCGATGTAAACCTTTATGCCGCCTCAATGAAGGATAAAGGTATCAAGCCGGAGATCGAACTCTATCACCATGGCCAATACTGGGTTCTCCACGATCTGATCCGTGAAGGCAACATCGAGCCACCCTATATGATTCAGTTCGTGATGGGATTTCAGACGTCATCTTTTCCGACGCCGGCCAATGTGATCTCACTGATCAATGAGTTGCCTCCCCATTCCATGTTCTCCCTGATCGGGGTGGGACCTTTCCAGCTTCCTATGAATGTTTTGGGCATTATCCTCGGCGGCCATGTCCGCGTCGGGATGGAGGACAACATCTACTATCGCAAGAGAGAGCAGGTCGAGAACAACGCCCAGCTCGTGTCCAGAGTCAAGCGCATCGCCCACGAATTGAACCGGGATGTGGCAACAGTCAGCCAGGCGAGGCAGATGCTGGGACTTCCCCCGAGGGGCGAAAAAGATTGACATAAGTCGGTCATTCTGTTCATATCCCGTGGAAAGCTGCCCCGCGGCAAACGGTCGTTTTCAAAGAAAAATGAAGAGAAGGAGACAAATCCCATGTTCAAGACGGCGATTACCGAGATGTTCGGAATAAAATACCCCGTGATCTGTGGGGCTATGATGTGGCTGTGCAAGCCCAAGCTCTGTGCCGCTATCTCCAACGCCGGCGGGATGGGAAACATTACGGCCGCCAATTATGAAAACGAACAGGATTTCAGGGAGGCCATTGCTGAGACGAGGAGGCTTACCGATAAACCTTTTATGGTGAACATCACGCTGTTGCCGTCTATCCGTATCACCTCCGAACATCATATGATGTACATCCGGGTCTGTGCAGAGGAGAAAGTGGCAGGGATAGAATTCTCGGGAACGCCCGTTGACAAAGCCGCCGGGATGGAAGCGATCGAGATCCTCAAGAAGGCCGGGGTGAAACTCTTCCATAAGGTAGGCTCAGTACGACATGCCGTCCATGCCGAGAAGGTGGGTTACGATGGGGTTTACGCCGCGGGAATAGAGGAAGGCGGTCATCCCCTCAATGATGATGTGACAACGATGCTCCTGACGCCCTGCATTGCTGAGGCCGTGAATATCCCGGTCGTCACTGTGGGTGGAATTGCCGACGGGCGATCGCTGGCCGCCGCTATGGTCTTGGGTGCGCAAGGTGTGATGATGGGCAGCCGCTTCGTTGCCACTAAAGAGTGCGAGGTTCACGATAATATCAAACGGGAACTGATAAGGAGGCAGGAATACGAAACGACGATATTCTGCAAGTCTATAGGTTTGCAGGGGCGTGCCTTGAAAAGCAAGGTCATTGAAGACGTGATTGCCATTGAGGAACAGGGTGGCGGGCTCGAAGCCCTGATTCCTCTCATCTCAGGCCAGCGAATCAAACAGGCGTGGGAGCAGGGCGATGTGGACTATGCCCCTCTTATGGTCGGCCAATCTATCGGTCTCATCAAGGATATTCCCTCTTGCCAGGAACTTCTGGAGAGGATGGCGCGCGAAGCCGAGATCCATCTCGAGAAAGCAGTTGCCAAAGTCGGCGCGAAATAGATGCCAGGTAACTGGAGACTTTAAACGATAGGAGGGTGCGGTGATCGAAGAAAGACTGAAGGACGCGGCGGCCTATACGGAATCGGGTATCGAAGGCATCAGAAGGACGGGCCTCAAGGTCCTGGATTTCCGAGAAGGTTACGTAAAGATAAAGATGCCCCTGGAGGGGAACATCAACCACGTGGGCATGATGTATGCCGGCTCCCTCTTCACCATCGGAGAGGTATCCGGTGGCGCCATTTTTGCGGCTTCCTTCGATTATGGCAAGTACTTCCCCATCGTGAAAGAAGTGA
>JAQULV010000267.1 GCA_028718405.1 Smithellaceae bacterium | reverse complement strand
TTTCAATGCAGAAAATCTCCTTACGGGTGTGAATAGATTCGGTCACTGCCTAACGCTCCGCTTCAGCTGCGGGCACTCAGGATCTTCACCAAGTGAGCCGTCAGCTTCAGCCTGTTGTTAGGCAGAGATAATTCGTTCATATCGAATTGATCCCATATGAGGGCCGCCTGTGTATCGCGGTGTCGAAGTACCATGCCGTCTAGTTTCATCATTAGACACTGCGTCATTCAGTTGCCAACGCAGAAAGAAATACCATAACTGACCATGTATAAAATATTCACGAAGCCAAGATGAATCCAGAGGGGGATGGCTCTGGATTTATGAATAACACGGTTGCGGACGCCAATAATGGTTGCTGCAATGATTCCAGCTACTACAGGCACTAAGGTCAGAATGAGGATGTCGCGCCTCTCAATTGGATTAATTGCTCCCCAAAATAATAACCCTGTCCATCCCGCCATTAATGAGGCACCGATGCCCATCGCAAAGCGGTACTCCGCACCAAGTTTTGTTGAGTCGCCGCCAAATAGCGCGGAGCCGATCTTGGGAAATGCCATGGTGATGAATGCTAGGCCATCCGTGATTGCACCAACCAAGAAGCTAATCCGCAGCAAAGTTGTTGCGGTGTCCATTGAGACTGTGATCATTGGAGTCTTCCTATTCTGCCTAACGCTCAGGCTGGCGTTGTACCCATTAAACCGGACACCCAGATGCTGCCGTTAAGGACTTTCTATACTCCCTTGGCGACCGCATCTTCAAGCCCTGATGCGGGTGGACCTCGTTGTAGTCGTCGAACCATCTCGGCAACTGTTCCAGAACCTGCTCGGCGTTCTCCAGGCGATTGATATGCACATAGTCCCGCTTGAAGGTGTTCACGAACCCCTCGGCCATCCCGTTGCTCTCCGGGCTCTGGACCGGCGTCGTGCACGGGAGCAGGCCCATGCTGGCCGCGAACATCCTCGTCTCATGCGCCGTGTAGGCAGAGCCATTGTCGCTGAGCCACTCGATCCGATGAGGAACCTGATCTACCAGGCCGAACCGGGCCTCGATGCTCTCCGCCATCAGGTCACGGACCATCTCGCCCGAGATTCCCGCCGTCGTGGCGATGTAGCTGATGATCTCTCGGTCGTGGCAATCCATGCTGAACGCCACCCGCACCCGCTCGCCGTTCCAGCAGCCGATCTCGAACATGTCGGAGCACCATCGCATGTTGCTGGTCATCGTGACGACTTTCCCGTCGTGTGTCCGCACCGGCCGTCCAGAATGCTTGGGGAGCAGAAGATGGTTCCCCTTCATGATCCGGTAGACCCGCTTGCGGTTGATCCGCGGGCGGCCCAACTCAAGCAGGCGGCGGTTCAGCAGCGCCGTGATCCGCGGGTACCCGTACGTCGGGCGACCATCGGCAATCTCTCGGATCAGGGGCAACAAGGCGTCATCCTCGGCCTTCCGATACCGCCGACGCGGAGCGCTTTCCCGCTTCGCGTACACGTTCGACCGGGAGACGCCCAGGGTTTCCGTGATCGTCTTCACAGGGAACCGCCCTTCTTGTGCAAGGGCATCCGCAACAGAAGTTTTTTTTCCTGGGCAATGCGGATGGCGTCCCGCAGGATCTCCGTCTCCATCGTCTTCTTGCCCAGGAGGCGCTCCAGCTCTCGGATCTGCGCCTTGAGCTGCTTCACCTCCGAGGCGGGGACCACCTGGTCATCGGCTCCCACGGCAATCAGGGCACCCTCACGCATGAGTTTGCGCCAGTGGAATAGCTGGTTGGGGTTGACCCCGTACTTGCGGGCCACTGCCGAGAGAGAATTCCCCGGTTGCTCGCCCTCTTCCAGAATGGCGCGCTTTTCTTCCGGCGACCACCGGCGTCGGCGTTGTACGGACGTGATCACTTCGATGGGACCCATGTCGGGTCTGTCCTTAGGGGTAGTCATACGACTAGGCGTACTCCTATCACTTAGAATCAGCAACAGGGGTGTCCGTTCGAAACGGGGACAAGCTCACAGGCTAAGCTGCGGGCACTCAGGAAGTTCACCAGGTGAGCCGTCAGCTTCAGCCTGTTGTTAGGTGGCGAAGGTACGGTCCGGAGACATGGGTAACAGTTTAATCCGGAGACATGGGTATCACCTCCGGCAAACTGTGGGCACCCCTGGAGGTGCCCGATGCCCTGGAGCCTGACTTCTCCCATGGACCAAAAAATGCTCTTCCTCACCGACTGCGTCCGAGAGCTCATCCCCATCGCCGAATCATGCCGCCGGTACGGCATCAGCCGCAAGACCGGATACAAATGGATCGAGCGTTTCAAAGAGCATGGTGCGAAAGGGCTCTTGGACCGGTCGCGCCGCCCGCACCATCTTGCCCGATCGACGCCTCAAGAGATCATCGAACGGATCCTGGAAGCTCGACATCATCATCCGAACTGGGGCGCCAAGAAACTCCTATGGCTCCTCGCCAAACAGTTCCCGGGAATGAGCCTGCCCCCGCGCTCCACCGTCTGCGACATCCTCAAGCGGTATGGCCTCGTCCCTCCGATCCGTAAGCGCCGGCGACTCGATCACCCGGGACGACCGATGACGCCGATGAGCGCCCCCAACGAGATCTGGACCGCCGACTACAAGGGCCACTTCAAGACGGTGGACGGCCTCTACTGCTATCCGCTGACCGTCGCGGACGGCTTCTCCCGTTACCTGTTCGACGTCCGGGCGTTTCTGTCCCCGGCCCACCAGTTCACCCAGCCGGTCTTCGAGCGTCTCTTCCAGGAATACGGGCTCCCGAAGATGATCCGCACCGACAACGGAGCTCCATTCGCGACCACCGCCATCGGGCGCCTATCAAGGCTTTCCGTCTGGTGGGTTCGCCTGGGGATCTTCCCCGAGTTGATCGAGCCGGCGCATCCGGAGCAGAACGGCCGCCACGAGCGGATGCATCGAACCTTGAAGGCGGAGACCGTTCGGCCTCCCGCAGCCGACAAACAAAAACAGCAGGACCGGTTCGATGACTTCCGCCAACGATACAACCACGAGCGCCCTCACGAATCCCTGGGACAGCAGACACCCGCATCGGTGTATCAGCCGTCCGGACGAGCCTTCCCGAGTCGCCTCCCAAAGATCGAATACCCTGGCCACTTTGAAGTCCGGCGGGTCAGCCGTAACGGCGGCGTACGATGGAACTCCGAGTGGGTCTGCGTCAGCCATGTTCTGGGGGAGGAATACGTCGGGTTCGAGGAGATCGACGACGGGCTCTGGGAGGTCTTCTTCGGGCCCGTCCGTCTTGGGCGCTTTGACGAGCGAGATTCAAAGATCGAGGACGACCGCGGTCGAAAATACCGGAAAAATGTGTTACCTATGTCTCCGGACTAAAATGTCACCTATCTCTCCGATCGTTCATGTAATTTGCTAAAATAAAATTATGCCGGTACTTAAACAATATTAAATTTATTCCCAAAGGCAAAACCGCACTGAATGCCGTTAAATATTTATAATTATCTATTGTGTCAGCCCCCGCTTTCCAT
>JAQULV010000266.1 GCA_028718405.1 Smithellaceae bacterium | reverse complement strand
GGGGTGGATTTGGCGGATCCCCCATCGGCAATGGTCAACGACATGCCGGTTTTTCTTCCACAGAGGCAAGGGGCAAGTTTGATCCTCCCGCCTCGCTATTTTTAGGAGGAAGGAGCATGGCCAGTATCTTCAATATCGCACGGAGGCTATTCAGGCGTAGAGAGCAACGGCGCTTCGTCGTCCAAGGCGGCACATTCGTCGTTATCGCCCCGGGTACGCAGCAGGAATACAAGGTTCAACTGGTAGACATCAGCCAGGGCGGTCTCGCCTTCATTTACCGGGGCTCGCCTTCGGAGCTGGAATCCTCGGGTGTCCTGAAGTTTCTCGCGGAAAATCCCCACCTCAAGAACATCAAATTCGAAACCGTCTCGGATATCCCCGCGCCCGGCGAAGCGCAGGCGTGGGAACCTCACCGGCGCCGGGGCGTCATGTTCCGATGGCTAGGGATACTGGAACAGACGGAATTGTCGGAATACATAAAGAAGATTAGCATCGGTGAAAAGTAGACCGGTTATATATTCCTCTTCCCTCTGGTTGTTCCGCTCGCGGTAGCGAAGCGACGTGCTTTTACCGAAGCATCAGTAATCTCTGGCCGCGCCTCCTCTCGCGTGTTATTCTTAAAGCAGGACAGGTCTGTCGGTAATCTTCCTGCAATGTTTTTGTCGTGCCATGGTGGTGTCCCGTCGTAAAATTATTATTTTCTGCCTGTTCGTCGCCCTGGGCGTTCTCGTGCAGGGTCGGACGGGACTTTGCGAAGAGAAGGAGAGACTCCTTAAGGAATCGGCATTTCTCGCCGGTTACGGATCGGGCAAGATCGAGGAGGGACGCTACCACCCTCTGCTTCTGGTCGTGCATCTGGGCTTCGATCTGAATCGCTACGTCCCCGAATGGGACGGCAGGCTCTCTCTATATCTTGAGCCGCAATTCAACCCCGTTGTTGAACCGCAGGGGGACTTCGAAGGAGGCATCGGCGTGGGTCTCCAACTCGCCTACCCTTTGACCGACCGGCTGTTATGTTATGTCTTGGCGGGCTCCGGGCCGCACTATATCTCGGTGGTGACGCAGACTCAGACGCAGGGCCTTCTTTTCGCAAACACCGCGGGCGTCGGCTTCTATTTCCTCCTCTCGAAAGACTCGGCCGTGAGCGTCGGCTACCGCCTGCGGCATCTCTCCAACGCCGGCACCAGATTCCCCAACGGCGGCATTAACAACAACATCGGGGTGGTGGGGTATTCTTTTTTCTTCTAAGACAAACAAAAAAGGCAGCGCCGTCCTGCGACCGGCGCTGCCTTCAGGGAACACATCCGGCTCTTACATCAGGCTGTCGCCTTGTAGCCTTTTGCCAGTGCCTTGTTGACGTGGATAACGCCTTGGTTGAGATCCTTAAAGACGTAATCGGTTGTAATCTCCGGCAGATTGTCGGCGTCCCGCTGGATTTTGACGACGGTGCCGGCGGGAACATAACGATCCGCGGGGATCTTTACCCCCACGAGAATGGCTCCTGGCTCGATCACGCATCCTTTGCCCACGGAAGACTTGAACACGAGAACCTTCATCCCGATGAAGGTGTCATCCATCACTACGGCGGGACCATGGATCTGCGCCTGATGGGCAAGGGAAACGCGGCTCCCCACGTAGACGGCGTAACGTCTACCTTCCACCTCGCAAAGATTCTTCTCCACCGGCTTGCCATCGGCATACGTCTCCAGGGCGTGGAGAACGACACCGTCCTGGACGTTGCTGTCGTCACCCACATGAAGAGGCTGGCCCTCGTCGCCGCGGATCGAGGCAAAGGGCGCTACCATGACGTTCTTCCCTATGGTGACGTTTCCGATCACGGCCGCCAGGGGATGAACGTAGCAGGACGGATCAAGGGCGGGCTCCGATACCTCGGGCGAGAAATCGGTCGCCACGTTCTTCTCAATCATCTGTCACCTCCCGTGTGATGTATAATTTCCTGGATCAACTACTCGACGCTTACTGCCTTCTCGCGCTCCCTCCTGACCAGTTCTTCCCAGAGCTTGCCAACGACGTGCTCGGTCTTTTCGAGGGACTCTTCGTTATTGACGACGATGTGGGCATGCTTCAACTTTTCCGCAATCGGCATTTGCGCGCTTAGTCTCGTCTCGGCCTCCGCCCGGGAAAAACCGTTTCTTCCCATGAGGCGGTCGATCTGTTCTTCCGGCGTTGCATAGACGAGAACCACGAGGTCCACCAACGATTCCATCCCCACCTCAATCAGCAGCGGGATATCGGAGATGATGATGGCGCGTGGTTCATTCTTTTCGATCTCGGAGATCCTGCGGCTCCACTCCTCGAAGACAGCTGGATGGACGATCTCGTTGAGCCTGGCAAGTTTGTCTTTATCTGCGAAGACGATGGCGCCCAGTTTCTCCCGGTCGATCTGCCCGTCAGCGGCCAAAACTTCCCTGCCAAAGAAGGCCACGATCTCTTGCCAGGCGGGATGCTCGGGCTCTTCCACATAATGGGCCAGGGTGTCAAAATCGATGATGTGGGCGCCTCTTTTCTGAAGCATCCTGGCCACCGTAGATTTTCCGCAGGCAATACTGCCCGTCAGACCCACATTCAGCATGTTGTCTCTGTCTCACATCCCCGGGATGCTCGTGAATACCCCATGGGGATCGACCTCGTTGCGGATGATCCCCAAAACCTCTTGCGCAGGAACGGGTGTGGGAGGGATGTCACCCTCCGGTTTCAACAGTTCAAAACCCGTCGCCATCTGCGCCCAATCAAAGGGAACGCCCGGATGGAGCGACTTGACGCGCATCCGCTTGGAGACGGGCTCGAAATCGTATACGCCGGCATTGGTGATCACGGCTACGGGTCCCCGTCCGATGAGTCCCGCCTCCTTGCGTGAATTTCCTCCTTTGAGGTGTCCCACGCTCGTGATGAAATCAACGCGGGCGGGAAACTTCTCGGGCGTCTGCAGACCCACGAGAATCAGCCGTTCGCTCAGCGATGCTAGATCGTTGTTCCCTCCCGAACCGGTGAGGCGCGACTTGGGTTTCAGAAAGTCGTCGCCGATCATATGGGTGTTGACGTTTCCGTACATGTCCACCTGGGCAAAACCCAGGAAAGCGATATCTACGTAACCGTTATACACCTGAGCGAAGGAATAAGCCATCTCCTGTATCTGGGGAGATTTCCTCCAGGTGAAGGGGTCGCCTACCGACCAGGGCATGTCCCCGCGGATCGGGTTCTGTCCTCCCGATTCGTAGACCATGGTGATGTTAGGCGCATGGGTCTTCTGCGCCAGGATGGCCGAAACCATCGGCAGACCTGTGCCGACATAGACGACTTGGTGATCCTCGATCTGCAGTGACAGAACGTAGGCGAGCATCTCCAGTGGATTCATCGGTTTTTGATTTTCCATATTTTCTACCTCTTCTCCTAGTAATAGACGTCCGGTTCCTTGCCCGGCACATAGGGTTCGTAGGAGAAATCGAAGCCCTCGTCCTCGTTATCGTATTCTGCCGTCTTGGTGAGTC
>JAQULV010000265.1 GCA_028718405.1 Smithellaceae bacterium | reverse complement strand
ATCCCCTCCTGGGAATTCTCGACGATCCCCAGGAACCTCTCCTGAGATTCGTTCAACTCTGCCAGTATTTCCATCCGCTCCGAGACGTCGTCAAAGATGAGGACCAATTCTCCCGTCTCCAGCTTATAGGCGAAGTACTCCCTCCAGCCGCGCCGCAGATCGTCTTTGTAGTAACGCGGAGGCATCGGCTCGGCAACGCCGGATTCCCACACACGACGCAGTAGATCGAGGAGGCCCACGTCCGCCGCCGCCGGGAAAATCTCCGCCAGAGACTTGCCCAGCACCTCGTCTTTTCTCAACTGCTCGATCATCTGAGCGCCCTTGTTGAGGTCCTTGAAGACGAAATCCTCTCCCCCCGCGATTACGGTGAAAACGGCGGCCCCGCCCTTCATGTTGTTGAACATTTCCCGGTAGCGGGTTTCATTCTCGCGAAGAAGTTCGCTGGCGGTTCTCAATTCGGTGACATCTTCGAGCATCCCCAGCCTACGGACGGCCTTGCCTGCCTCGTCGATGATGAAGAACCCGCGGTCCCTGATCCAGATATAGCGTTTGTCTTTGTGGAGCAGGCGATACTGAGTGTCCCAATAAGCGCCTTTTTTCTCGGCGTCCTCAAGATACTCCAGTACCGGCTGCCGGTCCTCGGGATGAAGTAGCTTGATCCACTGGTCGAAGCCCTGCCCCATCTCAGAGTCGGTGTAGCCCAGAACCTTCTCCACCGTCTTTCCCCAAAGGATGGCTCCTGTCTGGACATTGTAGTCGTACGCGACCTGCCCTGAGGCGGCAACGCTGAGCTCATAGCGGTTTACCCACCGATGAAGATTCTCTTCGGCGGCGCGGCGCTCCGACATGTCCAACGCCACTCCCCGGAATCCCGTGACCTGGCCGTGCTCTATGATCGGGGCGGAGAAGACCTCCAGCGGAAATTCGCTTCCGTCCTTCCTTCGCCCCATGTATTCGCGCGACGGCCCCAGATCCTCGCCCTTGAGCCGCCGGTCGATGTTTGCCATCAGCTGCTTGCGGCTCTCGTGGGTGAACATGTGCATGACCGTCAGGTGACCCTCTTCGATCTCTTGCGTAGAATAGCCGAAAAGCTGGTAGGTATAGTCGGAGAGAAAGAGGAAGTTTCCCTGAAGATCTATTTCGAAGACGACGGCGGGCAGCAGTTTTGCCAACTCCTGGAACCTGTTGTTACAGGTTTCGAGCTGCCTTTCAACTTTAGGTGGCACACCGTTGCGCTTTTTGCTATTCGCCATGGCGGTCGCCTCGCGCGGATCGGGGTAAGGGAAAGAGGAAGGACGCGCGGCGCAAGCGCACGGGCGGCGGCGCGATATGCGACACCGTCTGCCTTGCGCAGGCAAGGATTAACTTCATGGTGATATTATCGTCCATAGGGCTCTCAGTCGGTGGCAAAGCGCAAACTCAGTATCTCGAAACGGTCCCTGTGGTCGCCGAACGTTGACATGCTATAGGAATCGCAGGGCTATGTAAAGATAAAACCTCTACCTGCCGAAGGGCGATGCCCCATTGTCCGGCCTGCGGTCCCGGAATGGCGATCCGGCTGCAAAAGAGGGCGTTGACAAATGCCATGCCTTATGCCAAATTGGCCTCCACGCACCTTTCGATAAAAGCCAGCAATGAGTCCGGGTGACGCGGTAAACTTTGGAGTATCTTCTATCGAACCATGTTGTGTGCGGGGCGGATTCCGCTATCTGATATTCACCATGTCGTATGATGGGGTCTAGACTATGACGACAAATCAGCGGGTACACGAAAAGGTTGTTACCAACCTGATGAGGGACATCTTCTCTGAGAAGCTGAAGCCCGGCTCCAAGCTTCCTCCGGAGCGGGAGCTCTCCCAGCAACTCAATGTGGATCGCACCTCGCTACGCGTTGCCCTCAAACAACTGGAAGCCATGAACGTCCTGGACATCAAGCGCGGCGACGGCATCTACGTACGGGATTACCTCCAGAACGCCGGCATTGATTTCTTCGGTCTGTTGTTGACGAAGGATAGCAAAGACAGCGAAATGATCGTCAATGATTTCTTCGTCGACGAGATCTGGGATTTCTGGACGGCCGTGTTTCCCGAGATACTGAAGATGGCCGCCCATCGGATCACGGCACGCGACGTCAGGGCCTTCGCGGCGCTCATCGCCGAAGAACTGGAGCATCTCGACGATCTCGAAAGGCTTATCGAACTGGAGGAGAGGCAGCAGGACCTCGTCGCCCAGGTGGCCAACAACATGATCTTTCTGCTCCTGTCCAACTCCACCCGCCCCATGCGCCGCAAGATCGTCGAGGATTACGTCCACACGGCCGATCGCGAGACGCTGAAGAAGTTCATCGAGATCAAGATGGACCTCACCACCGAGTACATGAAGGAGACGAGCTCGCAGGCCGTCGCTGACAAGACGCGGGAGATCCTGGCCCAGATGCACCGTCAGGCCAAGGCCCAATCGTCGCAAAAGACCTAGCTCGCGGAACCGCACATCCCTGAAGAAACTCCGACCTGATCTGGCCCAGCCGCCTTTTTTCGTGTTAGTACCATTCATTTTTTCCTTCCTAAAGCCGATTGACGAATCTGGAAAAATATGCAAGTTTGCGTCTCTCTAGCACCTTATCCGCGCGTCTTTATAGGGCAATGCCGTTTGCCTGCCGGATGAGCCGCAGGAACCACTCTGGCAAGAAGGATGGGATGGGAATGAACTACGCCAAGACTCCGCTCGAGCGCGGTTACACCGACCGCATACTCCAGATAGATTTGGGAACTAAGGCCATTGCCGCTTCCCCGCTTAATCGCGAGGTTCGCGATTTTTTCATCGGTGGCCGGGGCATGGGGCTCTATCTTTTGCACCGCCGGGTAAAGGCCGGAACTTCTGCCTACGACCCGGAAAATCCGCTGATCCTCTCGCCCGGCCCCCTGGGCGGAATTCCCCAGTTCCCAGGTACGAGCAAATGTATGGCCGTCTCGCTCTCGCCGCTCACCCACATCCCCGGTGTCTCCAACTTCGGCGGCCATTTCGGCGCCTATCTTAAATACGCGGGCTTTGACGCCCTGGAGATCACGGGCATCGCCGCGACCGACACCATGATCGTCATCGACGGCTTCAAGGGCGAGGTGGAGATGGCGGAGGCGCCCGCCATCGACGAGGTCTTCGATCTGGAACGCGAGATCGTCGCGCGCTTTACCGCGGCGGGCTACGACAAGCGCGACATCGTCTTCGTCACGACGGGGATCGGCGCCGCCAACACAACCTACGGCTGCATCAACAGCCACTACTTCGACGCCGCCAAACCCGTGGACGGAACGAAGGGTCTCTTCCGTACGAAGCAGGCGGGAAGAACGGGCCTGGGAACCGTCATGATGCACAAGCGTATCCGCGCCATCGTCGTCCTGACCCACTACCCACATGGCGACAATCCTTACGGCGCCGCCGACTGGGAAAAAGTCCGCCAGGCGGGGCTCAAGCTCCACGCCGTTGTCAAGGAAGTCGACCCGGGCTCGCTCAAG
>JAQULV010000264.1 GCA_028718405.1 Smithellaceae bacterium | reverse complement strand
TGAGCTTCATCGGTGTCGTTCCAGATGCGAACCGCGCCGCATAAAGGCGGGGAGAGTTATCATGGGTATGGGCATCTTCAGTTCCTGCCGAAGTAGATGAGAATAAGCCCCACGGCGACGGCGGCGAATCCCAAGATGCGCAGCATCGAGTCGGGGACCTCCAGGAGTTTCAAGAGGTAGAGCTTGATCCGTTCGGGGAAGGCGAAATAGGGAAGGCCCTCCACGATGCAGACCATCCCCAGTACACAGAGAAAGTATTTCACGGCGCCTCCTCCTTCTTGATTTCATCCCAGAGCGCATCCATCTCCGCAAGCGTCGCTTCGGCCGGCGTCTTGCCCGAGGCGGCGAGCTTCTCTTCGATCCTTCCGAAGCGCCTTGTAAACTTGCCGACGGTGCCGCGCAGGGCCGCCTCGGCGTTCACATTCGTGAAGCGGGAGAGATTCACCAGCGTAAAGAGCAGATCGCCCGTCTCCTCTGCGATCTTGGCCTGGTCCTTGGCGATGAGTGCCGTCCTGAGTTCGATGATCTCTTCATCGACCTTCTCCATGACCTCCGGGGCGCCGCTCCAGTCGAAGCCCACCTCGGCCGCGCGGGCGGTGATCCGCTGGGCACGCTCCAGAGCGGGAAGGGAAAGCGGGATGCCGTCGAAAAATCCAGGTTTTTTGTTTTCCAGCGTTTCTTTGATCTCGCGCCAGTTGGCCTTGATCTCCTCGACGCTGCCGACAGTCCGGTTGCCGAAGACATGGGGATGGCGGCGGATCATCTTCTCGGCGATCTCCTGGGTTATGTCGTCTAAGTTGAACGCCCCCTGCTCCTCGCAGATGCAGGCAAGAAAGAGGATCTGGAAGAGCAGATCGCCCAACTCTTCCTTTACGGCGGCGGGCGTCTTTTCCTCGATCGCCTCAACGACCTCGTAGGCCTCTTCAATGAGGTAGCGCGACACGTCGCGGATCGTCTGTTTGCGGTCCCACAGGCAGCCGTCGGGCGAGCGCAGTTTTCTTATAATCTCCTGGAGTTTATCCATATGTCCCTCGAAAAAATCCAGAGCTTCCCTACCATATCCGGCAGTTGGAAACAACCCTTATCCAACGGCGCAAAGCGGGAAGGTTTTCCTTGACATCTGGCGAATATCTTTGCTATCAGACGGGTGGTCTTAAAAGGCCCTTTCACATATCCCATCATTAATTCCGGCAGTCGAAGAACGCTCGTTCGTACAAGAGCAGGGAACTTTTTACCGCTTTTAAAAGATCTGATCTTAATGGTCTTATCAAAAATAAAAGGAGGTTCTCTATGGCGCTCAACGAAAAGGTAATCGGGAAGAAGTACTCCACCCCACCGGAAGAAATCACGCAGCACGAAAGCATCTACTACGGCCTGGCTTACGGCGAGGACAACGATGCCTATTTCGATAACCGCCGCGAAGGCGGCGTCATCGCCCCTCCCATGTATGCCGTGAAATATGCCGCGGGTCCCGTCGCCCAGATCATCTTCGACAACGAGGTCGGCCTCAACTTCATGATGGTCGTCCACTACTCTCAGGAATTCGAGTGGCTGCTGCCCGTGAAGCCCAAGGACGTCATCACCACCGAGGGCGTGATCCACAAGATCGAGACGAAGGAGAAGGGCGGAATCTTAGGCTGGCAGACGATCAGCAAGAACCAGAACGGCGATATCGTCACCAAGGCAACCTGGGAATTCTTCGACCGTAGCGCCGGCTCGGGTATTCCCGAGGACAAGAAGGACGAAGAGCCGAAGATCGGCGACATCCTCTTTACCAGCCCCGTCAAGATCAAGAACGGCCAGACCTACATGTATGCCGAGCCCTCGGGCGACCACAACATCATCCATGTGGACGACAAGGTGGCCAAGGAGCTGGGGCTCCCGGGCATCATCCTCCAGGGACTCTGCACGATGGCCCTCTGCCACAAAGCGGTCCTCGATGGGCTGGTTGGCGACAAAGATCCCATGAAACTGCGCAAGCTCAAGGTTCGCTTTGCGAGACCGGTGCTTCCCGGCCAGACGGTAACCTACCAGGGTTACAAGATCGGCGCCGCGGAAGGCGGAACGAAGTTCGGCCTGGTGGCTAGAAACGACGAAGGCAAAGACGTCCTGCGTGACTGCTGGGCATTGATTCTGTAATCTTCATAAAAATAAAAAAAGGACAGGAGGGTACTATGGCGGACATTCGTTATGACGGAAGAGTAGCAATCGTTACGGGAGCCGGTGCGGGATTGGGCAGGACCTACGCCCTGGAATTCGCCAGAAGAGGCGCCAAGGTCGTCGTCAACGACCTGGGCGGTGCCAGAGACGGCTCGGGCGCCAGCCAGAGCGCGGCCGACAAGGTAGTCGATGAGATCAAGGCCCTGGGCGGCCAGGCAGTCGCCAATTACGACTCCGTCGCCACCGTGGCCGGCGGCGAGAACATCGTGAAGACCGCCGTCGATGCCTTCGGAAAGGTCGATATCCTGATCAACAACGCGGGCATCCTGCGCGATAAGAGCTTCGTGAAGATGACCGAAGACGAATGGGACCTCGTGGTGAGCGTCCACCTGCGCGGCGCCTTCTGCGTGAGCCGCCCCGCCTTCAACGTGATGAGGGAAAACGGCTACGGCCGCATCGTCAACACGACCTCCGGCGCCGGCCTTTACGGCAACTTCGGCCAGGCCAACTACAGCGCGGCCAAGATGGGCCTCGTGGGCCTCATGAACGTCCTCAACATCGAGGGCGCCAAGTACAACATCAAGACGAACACGATCGCCCCGGTGGCCGCCTCCCGTCTGACTGAAGACGTCCTGCCGCCCGATCTGTTCGGCAAACTGAAGCCTGAATACGTTATGCCGCTGGTCCTGTTCCTCGCCTCCGAGGCCAACGTGGACTCCGGCATGATCTTCAACTGCGGCGCCGGCTGGTACAGCCGTACGGCCATCGTCTGCGCCAAGGGCGTCACCATCGGCGACGGCAAACGCCCGATCGCGGTGGAGGAAATCCAGGCGCAGTGGAATGCGATCAAGGGGCTGGACGAAGCGAAACCGCTGGGCAGCGTCGCCGAATCCTTCGCCTACATGATGCCGCTTCTCTCATAGGATAGCGGAAGTCGGTTTAGAAACGGTTCTCGAAAAAATCTCCCTTCCGCCCAAAACGGAAGGGAGATTTTTTTGGGACCAACATAGAACAGTCATTCCCGCCCCTGCCTGCGCAGGGGTAAACTGCGGCGGGAATCCAGACCGCTAAAATAGAGGGGGAACGAATGTACGATCTTTTCGAGGAGAGGGTAAAAGAGATACTTGATCTATCCGCGAAGCCCTCATCCGACAGCAAGGTAATGTCCGTTCACGACGCCGTAGAGCGTTTCATCCGCCCCGGCATGCACTTCCATATCGGCCATGCGTATCTCAGGCCCAACGCTGCCGTCTATGAAATCTGCCGCCAGTTCTGGGGGAAGAACCCCGCCTTCACGATCAGCTCGCTGGGCTTCATCTCCAACATGGTCTTATTCGTGTACGGCAACCTCGCGAAGAAACTCATCACTACC
>JAQULV010000263.1 GCA_028718405.1 Smithellaceae bacterium | reverse complement strand
GAAATCGCTCCGAGATTGTATTGCTTTTCCGAGATGTCCAGTTGTCTGCGGTAGTCGGCGACGATATCCCTCGTGGTCACGACCTGCGCGCGCAATGATGCCTCCCGGATCGCCGCCGTCACGATGTTGGCCGTGAGCGTCAGATAAGCTGCCTCGTACTGGTAGCGCTGATAATCCACGAGGGCCGCGTAGGATTCGAGTTGTCGCCGCGTCCCGCCGAAGAGGTCGAGTTGATAAGAAACGCCGACGGAGGCGTTATAAAGATTGAAGGTGGAGCTGGGGCCCAGATTCACGTTGCCCGACGTGCGCTCCCTCGTTGCCCCCAGGTTGGCGTCGACAGCCGGGTATTGGAGCGATCCGCCGGCCGCCTTCAAATCCTCCTCCGCCTTGCTGAGCGCCGCTTGAGCAGACGCCAGCGAGGGACTGTTTTCAATTCCCTTCTTGATCAGCTGATCGAGCTCCGGCGAGGAGAACAGTTTCCACCACTGGCCTGGAAGCTCAGCGGCAAAAGCAAATCTCTGTGCCGCCCCGCCTGCGGCCTTTGCTTCAGCGGTCTGTGGGGGCAACGGCATCCCCGTATAGGCGCCCGGCGTCTTCAGGTCCGGTACGACGAAGTCCGGTCCGACAGCACAACCGTTCAAGACGAGTGCGGCGATTATGATATGTCTAAAATAATGGCGCATATCAAGCCTGCTTTCGTGCCGTCTTGACCCGCCTTGACTCACCCCGCGGTTCAAGACCGGCCATTATGGTCTGGACGCAGTCTCTGATCTCCTTCTTCACCACGGCACGATCAGGATCCAACTCCATCCACCGGTCCATCATGGCCATCTGGATGCCGATCTTGTGCAGTAATTCTGCGGCAGCCCGGGAATTGACGTTCGCGGCAACTCTGCCCAGGCGCTGCTCGGCGGCGATATACAGGGCCATCGCCTGGATGTCCCATTCCGGCCCCCCTTTACGCTCGTCTAGGATTTCCCGGGCACGCGCCCGCAACTCGTGATCGGCAAAGGTGGAAATGAAAACCGGCATGATCTGGTAGTGGGAATGATAGAGCGTATAGAGAATCTGCGCCAGATTTTCCGAAAGGGTGCGCAAACCCACCTGCAGCGGGAGGCTGCCGAGAACGTTCTTGACCTCCGCCATTCGCAACTCGACCACCTCATGGATCAGTTCCGCCTTGTCTCTGAAGTGGTGGTAGATCAGGCCCTCTGTGACACCCGCCGCGCGGGCGATTTCCCGCGTTGTCACCCGGGCCAGTCCGTGGGAAAATAAGAGATGCTCGGTTGCCGAAATGATCTTTTGTCGGGTTTCGTTCATGGATGCCGCCGTTCCTTCTTCTCTTTCTCCTGTCCGAGTCTGATTGCCGAGAGAGCTCATCGCCTAATCATATGATCAAAGAATTTAAGCAAACGATCAACTCATGTCAAGTCTTTTTCAGACGGTCGTCGTGAAATTTCATTCCCGCCCCTGCTGCCCGCGCAGGGGTGAACTGTGGCCGAAATCCGGCCCGCCGCCGGATTCTCGCCGACTAACTGAATAGATACACAAGCACTGCCGTGACGATTATCTGGAGCGCCACGATGGAGGTGATCCACTTGGGTTTGCCGGCCAGGAATCTCTCCGGGCCCGGAACCGCCTTCAGAAAGAAGGAAACGTTGGCCAGATTAAAGAACACTATGATGCCCAGCAGGACGATGCTTCCGCCGTATATCCACCAGCAGAGCACACCGTAAGCCGTCTCGAATACAAAGGCGACCGCGGGCTTCTCATAGAGCCCCAGGCCGAACTTGCCGCTTTTCAAAAAGGGGGCGACAACGATGTCGCGGCTGTGGCTGACCAGGTCGAGCACCAGGTGGGAGCATATCCCCAGCGCCAGCGCCGCACCCATCTTCGCATCCATGAAATACCAGGCCAGGCCCCAGGTCACCGCCGCCAAGACAAGCGTCGAAACCACGGAATGGGAAAACGGCATGTACTCCAGATGAACGTCGCTGACCGAAGTCACGCTGTTTTCTGTCTTCGTCTTTTCTACCCCGACAAGATTCAAGATGACCCAGATAATCTCGATGAGCTGAACCGAAACCAGGATCGGCCCCAGAGAAACACCGGGATAGATCTTCTTGATGATCAAACCGGTGGCGGCGTGATTTATGGCAAACATGACTTACCCTATCCTCTCTCACCTTTTTCGGCTTCGTGCTTGAGGGCTTCGTTCATGGCGATGAAGCCCCGTCTTGTGGCGTCGTCCAGCGAGCGCCGCAGCAGAGGCACGAGGATCCCGGAGAAGGTCTCTCCCTGCCGAAAGACTACCCCGCCATCCGGTCTGCGATTGATGATGAAGTAATGCTCGCCGTCGAACAGGCCGGGAAGGAGCAGCCTCCCCTTCCAACGGAGTTCGCGATTCGCTTCCGCGGCAAGCAAAACCGGTCGGAAGCGCATCCCCCTGGTTCCCGGCGGTTTAAGGAACGCGTTTAGCTTCCCCCCAATTTCAAGCCTGCCTTCGATAGAGCGGATGAACGGGTTCCAGCGTGAATATCCCGAAAAGTCGGCGAGGAGCGACCAGACGCTTTCTGCCGTGGCATCTATTTCGATCTGGGTTTCTATTGTGTGCATAAAAGGTCTAAAGCTGAAGCTCAACAAAAAATAAGCCGACTTGACGCCACCAGATTGCTACGTAAATATTTTACCATCACTAAATGGTTGTACAATAAGAATTGTTGCTGTATTTCAGAATAAAGGCTTCACAGAATCTCGACAGCACAGGAGCTTATCGATTATCGTATGATCACGCCGAACCTGACCTGGTGGGACATTATCGCCGGCCTATTCGCTACCCTGCTCAGCGTCTCCACGGTCGCGCACGCGCTGATCCACAAACGCGACCCGAAGGGCGCCTTCGGCTGGATCGCGACCTGCCTGCTGTTTCCCATCGTCGGGCCTTTGATCTATTTCCTGTTCGGGATCAACCGCGTCAAGCGCCGGGCGAAGAAGCTGCTTCAAAGCTCGTCGCTTTCCCTCGCGGATGAAACGGGCGGTCAGACGCTCGTCCCCTATGCGGTCAATTCACAATCCCTTCCCGCGCACTATCTCCTGCAGGCCAGGGTTTCCGACCGAGCCTGCCGAAGACCTATCTTTTCCGGCAACCGTGTCACTTTGCTGCACAACGGCGAAGAGGCCTATCCGGCGATGCTTAAGGCCATCGCCGAGGCCAGGCAGTGCGTTTATCTATGCACCTATCTTTTCGACATCGATGAAACGGGGATGAGTTTTGCCAAGGCACTGGCAGCGGCTAAAAAGAGGGGTGTCACGGTGCGCGTCATCGTCGACGGCATTGGCGAGATAGACTGGCTCACCACCGCCAGCCGACACTTACGAAAGCTCGGTGTCCCCGTCGCCACGCATATCCCGCCGCGGCTGATCCCGCCCAGCTTCTCGATCAATCTCCGCAACCACCGGAAGATCCTGGCGGTGGACAGCCGCATCGCTTTCACCGGCGGCATGAACATCGGCGACCGGCATCTCGTGAACCTGCCGCGCCACCCGAA
>JAQULV010000262.1 GCA_028718405.1 Smithellaceae bacterium | reverse complement strand
ACTGGATGAATTTGCAGCGGAAGAAATCTTCGAAGGACCTTCCGATGTCTTCCTTGAGGATCTTGTACTTCCTCATGAGGAACGACTCCATTGGTTCCTTCAACTCGCGGGCTTCCTCCCAGGCGGTCTCGAGCTCTTCGTCTTTTAGCAGATCGCGGCTGATGAGGTAATCGAAGCGGGTCTTCCGGCGCCGGGAGTAGCGCTCCTGGTTGTAGAAGGCGACGCCCAGCACCTCGGCGATCTCCTGGAGGAAACCCTGCTCCTCGTCAGAGAAGCCTCCTTCGCCCCCTTTCTTGTTGAGGACCTGAATAACCCCCATGAGGGTCTGGCCGTGGAAGATGGGTGCGGTGACGATCTGCTTGGTCCGGAAACCTGATTTTCTGTCCCAGCTCACGTCGAAGGTAAGTTCGGGGTCGATGCGCTTGAGTTCCGCCGCGTCGTAAGCATCGGCGATATTGACCGACTTTCCCATGTTGGCGACATACCCCGCGATGCTCTTGTTACTGATCGGTACCCTGATTTCTTTTACCTGAGCCCCCGCCAGAAACATGGAGTAGACCTCGTTGCGGAGACGATCGACGACGTAGATCGTCGCCGAATGGGCGTTGAAGAGGTTGAGGATGCCGTCCTTAAGATCGACCAGGATCTGCTTGATATTCTGGGCCGCGTGGATCCTGTTGGTGATATCCTGCAGGGCCTTGCGGATGAGGAGCTTCTCTTCGAGCTCGGAGATTTGTCGGTTGATCACCTGGCCGTTCATAGACGCTTAATAAAGCAAAATCCTTTCCATAATCACTCAAATGCCAAATAAATCATCATGGCCCGAAATGTCAATGGAAACTTCTGCGGCCTCAGGACTCCGTCTGTATCTTTCCGAAGTCGGCGATGTGGTGGAAAAGATCGGATATCTCTTCCAGGAGCGACAGACGGTTGAAACGGACCTGCTCGTCTTCCGCCATGACCATCACGCCGTCGAAGAAGGCATCGACGGGCCCCCTAAGCCCCGCCAGAGCGGTCAGCGCCGCCGTGTAATCATCGGCGGACAGAAGCGTAAGCACCTTATTCTTTGCGGCCAAGAAAGCGCCGTGCAGATCCCGTTCGGCCGCCGTTTCGAAGAGTTTGGGATCGACGTGGCCGCCGGAGAAACCCTTGATGATGTTTCCCACGCGCTTGAAGCCGATGGCCAGCGGCTCGAACTCGGGCTGTTTCTTGAAATCTTCCATGGCCTCGATCTTTCTTTGCACCCGGGGGATGTTGGTGCTGCCCGTCTCCAAAACGGCGTCGACGACATCGTAGGGATGACCTTGGGTGATGAGCTGGTTTTCAAACCGCCCCCGGAAGAAGGAAAGAACGTCGGCCTTCACCTCATCGGCGGGCCTGGTCAGCCGGTCTTTCAGGATCGTAAGGCTCTCGCCCACGAGTTCGTCAAGGGTGAGCGGATAGTTTCTCTGCAGGATGATGTTGATGATCCCCAGTGCCTGGCGACGCAGTGCGTAAGGGTCGGCCGTGCCCGTGGGAATGAGGTTCACGCCGAAGAAACCGCAGATCGTGTCGGTCTTGTCCGCGATGCTCACGATGGCGCCCTCGTGCGTCTCGGGAAGCTCTCCGCCCGCCTGGGTGGGGAGGTAGTGCTCGTAGATCGCCTTGGCCACCTCCGGCTTTTCTCCCGAGAGCAGCGCGTACTCGCGGCCCATGATGCCCTGCAGTTCCGTGAACTCGCAGACCATCTGTGTATCCAGATCGGCTTTGGCTAGGTAGGCCGCCCGGTCGACGCTTGGGGCGAGCTCGGGCATCACGCGGGAGGCGACGAAAGACGCGAGCTTGCGAAAACGCGCCACCTTGTCGAAGGAGGTTCCCAAAAGGCTATGGAAGGTTACATTCTTCAGTCCCTCGACGCGGCTCTCCAGAGAGGTCTTGCGGTCTTCGTCGAAAAAGAACCGGGCGTCGGAGAGTCTGGCGCGGATCACCTTTTCGTTCCCGCGCTTGACCACCTCAGGGTCGCGGGGCCGCGTGTTGTTTACGGTAATGAAGTAATTGAGCAGCTTCCCCTTCTCGTCGGTGACGGGGAAGTACTTCTGATGCGAGATCATGGAGGTGATCAGCACCTCCTGGGGAAGTTTGAGATAGTCGGGATCGAAGCTTCCGCCAACGCAGTTGGGAAACTCCGTGAGGAAGGCGACCTGGTCGATGAGATCTTCGTTTTCCAGGATGACCCCGTCGCGCTCCTTCGCGATCGCCCTGGCCTGCTCCAGGATGAGGTGCCTGCGCTCCTCCGGGTCGACGATGACAAAGTTTTCCTTGGCCTTTTGCAGATAGTCCGCGAAATTTGCAACGGCAAATTCCCCGGGGCTCATGAAGCGGTGTCCGTAGCTGGCACCTCCGCTCTTGATATTTTCGAGTTGGAACTCTACGACCTTGCCCCCGTAGAGGGCCAATATCCAGTGGATCGGCCGGGCGAAGCGGAGCTGCAGATCGGCCCAACGCATCGATTTCCGAAAAGGGATCTGGGTAACGAATTTCGCGAGGATTTCGGGAAGGAGTCCGGAGGTGTCCTCGCCCTTGATCTGCTTTCGGGCGCAGAGGTACTCGCCTTTGTCCGTCGTGACCGTCATCAATTCCGCGATGTCCATCCCCTGACCCTTGGCAAAGCCCGCCAGGGCCTTAGTGGGATTGCCCTGCTCATCAAAGGCAACACGCTTGGCGGGCCCCAGCTTTTCGACGACTTGGTCGTCCTGCCTTCCCGCAACGTCGCTTATGCACAGCACGAGGCGTCTCGGGGTGGCCATCGTCTTGACCTCGCCGTGGGCGATCCTCCGGGCGGCGAACTCCCGGGAGATAATCTCGTCCATGTCCCGGATCGCCTTGGGCAGAAAGGCGGCGGGGATCTCCTCCGTGCCGATTTCGAGCAGCAGTTCCTTTCCCATATCTCGTTACTCCGTCGTACCTATATTCGTCTTACAGCGTCCCGTCAGGTGTTGCCGATCAACCCTTCAGGAGCGGGAATCCCATCTTCTCCCTCTGTTTCAGGTAGCCTTCGGCGCACAGGCGGGCAAGGTTGCGCACCCGGCCGATGTAGCTCGTCCGTTCCGCGACGCTGATCGCCCCGCGGGCATCCAGAAGGTTGAAGCTGTGGGAGCATTTGAGGCAGTAGTCGTAGGCGGGCAGCACCAGTTCCCGCGCTACCAGCGCCAACGATTCCTTCTCGTACATGTCGAACAGTTGTCTAAGCATTGCCACGTCGGCGGCCTCGAAGTTGTAAGTGGAGAATTCCACCTCGCCCTGATGGTGAACCTCGCCGTAGGTCACGCGGTCGTTCCACTTAAGATCGTAGACGTTGTCGATCCCCTGGATGTACATGGCGATGCGCTCGATGCCGTAGGTGAGTTCGGCGCTGATGGGGTTGAGATCGATCCCGCCCACCTGCTGGAAGTAGGTGAACTGCGAGATCTCCATCCCATCGAGCCACACCTCCCAGCCCAGGCCCCAGGCGCCCAGCGTCGGCGACTCCCAATCGTCCTCGACGAAACGGATGTCGTGGTCCAGCGGATCGATGCCGAAGCTGCGCAAGGAGT
>JAQULV010000261.1 GCA_028718405.1 Smithellaceae bacterium | reverse complement strand
GAAACAGACCGCAATGGCGACCCTCATGCCGGTTCTGTTTTGGAAGCTTGCCGTGCTCCCTTTGATCCTTATTTGTTACTGGGCCATGGGAAAAGGATTCACTACAGTTCAGATTCTTTACACCTCTGTTGTTTTTAGCATTGTTATCACTTTATGAAATGGTGGAAATAAAAACATTCAAGATCGTCAACAAGCTTGGCTTGCACGCAAGAGCGGCGGCCAAACTGGTTAGTGTGTCAAACCGCTACAAGGCAAAGGTCTTCTTGGAGAAAGACGGTCAGGAGGTAAACGCAAAAAGCCTTCTGGGGATCCTCACACTGGCCTGTCCGTTGGGGAGCCGGGTTACAGTCCGGGCTGAGGGACCTGATGCGCAGCAAGCCTTACAGGAGATCGGCGATTTGATTAACAGAAAATTTGATGAAGAGTAATTATGTCGGCGGATACGGCTAAGAAGACTTTCGTTATCAAAGGTATCGGCGCGTCGCCGGGTATCGTCAAGGGGAAAGCCCAGCTCTTTGATCGGATGGATACCCATGCCTCTTTCTATAAGCTGACTGATCCCTCCCAGGTGACCCGGGAGGTCAAGCGGCTGAGAAAGGCCTTGAGGGACTCCGAGAAGCAGCTAGTTGAAGTGAAGACCAAATTGAGTGACGTCGTGGGGCCGGAGCCGCTCTACATCATCGATGTCCATCTCATGATCCTTACCGACAAGAAATTTGTCACTCATTCTGTGCAGCACATCAGATCGAAAATGGTGAACGCAGAATGGGCAGTGAGAATGACCGTAGATAAGTACCGAGAGATTTTTGACAGGGTTGATGACGACTATCTAAGGGGTCGCTTCAGTGACATCCAGTATGTCGGACAAAGGGTTTTAACCAACTTGGCAGGAAAGAATGTCGGCGAGGTAGCACCTCTGGAAGAAGGGGTAATCATCATCGCCCAGGATCTTTCTCCCGCTGACACGGCTCAGATGGTGATCGATCGAGTGGGCGGATTTGCCACCGACATCGGCGGGCGAACCTCCCACACGGCGATTGTTGCCCGGTCCATGGAGATCCCCGCCGTGGTGGGGTTGGAAAGCGGCACGCGACTGATCCGCAATGACGATGAAGTAATTATCGATGGTTCTTCGGGACTAGTGATCGTTAACCCCGATCCCGAGATGCTGGTCCGCTACGAGGAAAAAAGAAAACATTATCTCAAGACAAAAGCTGATTCCTTGAAGCAGGCTAATCTCCCTGCAGTAACGCAAGATCGTTACCGGGTGGAGATCGGCGGTAACATCGAATTCATAGAGGAGATCCCTTCCGTGGTGACCCATGGTGCGGATGGTATCGGTTTGTACAGGACGGAGTTCATCTATATTAACAAGGAGAACCCGCCTACCGAGGAGGAACATTTTTCACACTATCGCCGGGTCGTAGGTGTAAAGGGTCTTACCTGGTCCACAATCAGGACCTTTGATCTGGGAGGTGATAAATTCTTTTCCGGTTCCAAGGTAGCCAAAGAGATGAATCCCCAGATGGGACTCAGAGCCATAAGGTTCTGCCTGCGGGAGGAGAAATTGTTCAAGATCCAACTCAAGGCGATCCTGCGGGCCAGTGCCTTGGGAAAAACTAGAATCCTTTTTCCCATGATATCGGGTGTTGAAGAGATCAGGCAGGCGAAGAGGGTCTTAGAAGAGGTGAAGGCGGAGCTCACTGCAGAGGAAGTGGTTTACGGCGATGACGTCGAGATCGGAGGAATGATCGAAGTACCTTCTGCCGTAATCATAGCTCGCGAGCTCGCAAGAGAGGTGGACTTCTTTAGCATTGGTACCAACGATTTAATCCAGTACGTGTTGGCGATCGATCGAATCAATGATCGTGTCACGTATCTCTATGAGCCGCTTCATCCGGCCGTTCTGCGCCTCATCAAGCAGGTGGTGGATATCGGACACGAGGAGGGGATCAGGGTCGCCATGTGCGGTGAGATGGCGGGCGATCCGTCCTATACGATGATCCTACTGGGGATGGAACTGGATGAACTCAGCATGAATCCTCTTGCCATTCCCAAGGTGAAAAGGATCGTCCGCAATTCAACCCTGAAGGAGTGCAAGGCCCTTTTGAAAAAGGTGATCAATCTTTCATCGGCATCGGAAATCCGCAGCTTCGTCGAGAAATCGATGAGAAAGCGCTTTCCCGAAGAGTTTCCCCTTAATAGCGATAATAACTGATATGTCGATTCTGGCAAAGATAAAGTCCTGGACCACGGATATAGAGGAATACTACGCGGGTAGCGTGTATAAGGAAAACAACGTCTTCCTCTATTGGTTGGTCAATAATTTCATCTCCAAGGTAAAGTTCGAGGACGAGCAGGCGCAGGCCTTGGCAGAACTTTCCAAGAGTGGCGTTGTCGTCTATGCCCTTAAGCAGAAAAGTCAGTTGAACAGCCTGATCCTCAGGGAACTGGCCCTGAGAAGGAATATGCCGCTTCCGGTCTACGTACACGGCGTAAACATGATTATATGGCAGCCGCTTAAGTTAGCCGTGAAGACGGTCGCCTCTTTCCTTTCGCATCTCATCTTCAAGAGAAAAGAATTGAATCCCCTGGCAAGCAACTACCTGAAGCAAGTTGTTGCCGAAGGCCGCAGCGCCATTATTCCGCTGTCTGGACTAGTGTTCTTTGAGGATCGCTATGCCGACAGCGCGATGCTGCAGCTGATCGAAGCGCAAAGGGAGATGGCCTTGCCGATCTATATAGTTCCCGAGCTTGTTGCCTATGGTCGTAGGCGAGAAAGGGAAGAGGAAAACGTCGTTAACATCCTGTTTGGCCAAACGGAAAACATCAGCCCCTTGCAACGCGTGATCACGTTCCTCCGCTATTACAACAAGGCCTTCATCACGTCCACAAATCCCTTCAACCTCAGGGAGTGCCTGGAGCGGCATGGGGACGTGCCGGATGAAGAACTGGCCAAGCGGATCAGGCGGCAGCTGATTGACGAACTTGACGAAGAGAAGGCAGCTACCGTTGGGCCGGCCCTGAAGCAAAAAGCAGAGTTCATCAACATGGTCCTGAAAGACCCCCAACTGGTTGCCTTCATGGAAGAGACCGCCAAGGAGGGTAAGTCGGACTACAGGAGCGTCGTCAAGGAGGCGAACAAATACCTCGTTGAGATCGCGTCAGACTACAACGAGTTCTTTATCGAGCTTTGGGATCGTTTCCTCACCTGGATGTGGAACAACATTTACGATGGGGTGATCATAGATAGGGAAGGCATGGCGAGGATCCGAGCCATTTCCAAAAAAATGCCCTTCGTGATCATTCCGTGTCACCGCAGCCACATGGACTACCTGCTGCTGTCTTACGTATTCTACAAGAATAACATCCAACTTCCTTTTATCGCTGCCGGAGCGAACCTGTCTTTTTGGCCCATCGGTTTCATCTTTAGGAAGTCGGGTGCCTTCTTTTTAAGGCGTAGTTTCAAAGGCAATGCCCTTTACGGCGAGGTTTTCGCCAAATATCTAAAGGTGCTGATGAAGGAGGGGTTGCCGATTGAGTTCTTCATCGAGGGTGGCCGCAGCAGAACGG
>JAQULV010000260.1 GCA_028718405.1 Smithellaceae bacterium | reverse complement strand
ATCCTCGAGTGTCTGCTGTTTGTCAGGTGCCTTGAGCCCTTTTTCTTTATATGGAAAGTTAAAGCGTAGGGTTATGTAACCGGCATTGGCTAATCCGTCGGCGACGGCGACCAGAAGCTCATTATCCATATCGTTGCCCGCGCCGTGGGCGATAATGATCCCCGTGTCTTTTGTCTCGTTACTCATCGGAGGCACTGTAAGAACAGCGGATACAGATGCGCCGTTCATCAAGGGTATGGTAAGTCTCTTCCTGTTCACCGATCTCTCCCCAAGCATGAAGTGACATTACAAAAGGACTCGCGCTGCATGATATTCCGCAGCAGCGTCAGGAAAACCCGCGGTCCCATGGCTGAGGGGTAAGGACTGGAACCTCGATTCCCAGGGCCAGAGCCTGATGTCCTACCTTTAGACGACCCCTCAATTTGTTGCGATCCTTCGGATTCTACGTGGCAACCTTAAGCATGATTTTCCCGATGTGTAAATTGCTTTCCATGAGCCGGTGTGCCTCGCTTGCTTCCGCCAGCGGAAAGACCTTTTGTATAACGGGATGACAACGTCCCGCATTTAATATCGGCCAGACTGATTCTCTAAGTTCGGCGGCGATTCGTCCTTTCTCCATCGTTGTTCGCGGTCTCATCATAGAACCGGATATGGATAACCTGCGAGACATCAATTGCCGAAGATCGATCTGCACTTTCGAACCTTGCATAATGGAAATTTGAATCAGTCGGCCATCCATAGCAAGGCAATCCAGGTTTCGTTGTGTATATGGAGCGCCAACTATATCGAGAACCACATCGACGCCCCTATCTCCCACAATCTTCCTTATTTCTTCCGCAAAATCCGTCTCCTGGAAGTTGAAAGCCGCTTCCGCGCCAAATTTCACGCATGCCCCGCATTTCTCCCTGCTCGCTTCCGTAGCAAAGACTCGGCCACCGAATTCTTTCGCAAGTTGAATTGCCGTGATTCCTATGCCACCGGCTCCACCATGCACGATAACAGACTCTCTCTTTTTAAATCTACCGATCTGAAAAAGATTTGCCCATACGGTAAAATACGTCTCGGGAAGCGCTGCCGCTTGGATAGCGTCATATCCTTCCGGCCACGGCAGACATTGAGAATAAGGAGCAACGCAGTATTCGGCATAACCTCCGCCGTTTGTCAGGGCACAGACCTTATCTCCGATGTCTACTGAATCAACCGCTTTCCCTTTGCCAACGACCTCTCCGGCGACATCGAGACCAAGCACAGGGTTCGCGCCGGGGGGCGCAGGATAGAGCCCCCGGCGCTGCATGATATCCGGGAAATTGACACCCGCCGCCAGCACACGCAGGAGCACTTCATCATCTGCGGGTTGGGGCACTTCCGTAACGTTAAGCTGCATGACCTCGGGACCGCCAGGTCTGAGCGTTCCAATGAAATTCATTTCTTTTGGTGTAATCATAAGCTATCCTCCCTCTCATCAATGATCGTCCCCTTTCCGGGAAACCCGTTCGGAGCGGATCGCTTTTGCGACCTTCCTTCCTGTCGGATATGATTCTAGCTTAACGCGACAATCGGCATGGATTCTATGATCCTTTCCCCGAGCTGCGGCGGGCAGCGGTAATTGGCGATCATATCCGCCTGGGGCGGCGGACGCCTTGCATTTCGCGGAGACACGTTCCTTCCGACGTTAATTCATTTCATGGCTTAATTTGGATTGATTTGTAGCGAGTGACCATGTACCATAATAGTTAGAATGTATCGTCAAACAACAAAATAAACGGGAGGTGGCAAATGAACAAGATGCAGTTGATCGACGAGGTGGCAAAAGTAACGTGCACCAAAAAGGAAGCGAGCGCGGCTGTAAGCGAAATCCTGGCAGCCATTCAAAAAGCGCTCAAGAAAGGCGAAGCGGTCACCCTGACCGGATTTGGCACTTTCGCCGTAAACAAAAGAAAAGCTCGTACGGGTCGTAATCCTCAGACAGGGGCAGCCATCAAGATCGCTGCCAAGAAGGTTCCTGTATTCAAGGCAGGAAAGGGCCTTAAAGACGCGGTCAAATAAGCTTACATCCCACTTCCTGGCACTTCCATTGGGCCGTCTCATCCACCGGTGAGACGGCTCTTCTTTTTCTTTTGACGTAGTTGGTCCGAGTGGTCCCAAGCGTGGAGATGGAGTTTCTGTACTCCTCAAAGAAAGGGCGGATCAATGGGATCCGCCCTTCTATTTTCCTGTCATTGGCGCTCAACAAGAACATTGTTCTTGAAGGTGCTACCGGTTCTTCCTCCGCGGAAGCGTTTGAATGGCTAACCTGAACGGGGGAAGGCATCCCTTCCCGTTCAACTAGGAAATCACTATTTCCACACGGCGGTTCATTTCTTTTCCCTTCTTCGTGGCGTTGCTCGCCGCAGGTCTTGTCGAGCCATATCCCTTAACCGTGATTCGCCGCGGATCAATGCCCAGAACATCCGTCATGTAGTTGCCGACGCTCTGTGCCCTTTCGGCAGAGAGCCTCATGTTGTATTGGGCGGAGCCGATGTCGCAGGTGTGACCTTCGATCACGGCAGTCGTCTCGGGGTTCTTCTTCATATAATCCGCCGCTTTGGCAATGTCCGGGGCGTAGATCTCCTTCACGTTGACTTTATCGAAATCGAATTGGACATTCCTCAGCGTCACGCGGAGTCGTTCCACAGGCATCTCTGGAGAAACGTCCTTATCAACCTCGATGCCCGTTATGGTTTGTCCGGCGGTAACACTTTTGTCCGCTATGGCAACCTGCTCGGTAGCGGTCCCTCGCTCAGGGGAAACCTTTTCCCGTCCGGAGGTATCCGACGCGACGGGAGCCTTCTCTTCCGTGACAGCCTCTTGCGCAGCGGGGACGCTTTCTTCCGCGGCCGCTACCTGCTCCGCAACAGCCTCTTGCGCAGCAGAAACATTCTCCTGTGCGGCGGAACCCTTGCCCTCTATGGAGGTCTCTTGCTCCGCAGGAACGCTCTCTTCCGCTGCCGCTACCTGCTCTGCAACGGCCTCCTGCGCAGCGGGAACATTCTCCTGTGCGGCGGAACCCTTGCCCTCTATGGAGGTCTCTTGCTCCGCAGGAACGCTCTCTTGTTCGCCGGAAACACTGGGCACCGCACTGGGACTTGAGCCGGACGTTGTTCCCACAGGACCGCCTGCGGGAGCATACGATGAACCACTCCCGGTTAGTATCCCTACCACTCCTTCGTCCACGGCTCCAATGACATCATATTTGGCGATATCATTCCCCAAACTCGTGAGCCCAGTATACATACCGTCTCCAGTCCCGTTGAGGAATCCCGTCAGTCCACCCGCAAGGTCACCCGCCCACAGGCCGCTCAGAAGTTCGTTGGCTCCACCCATGACACCGCTGATGATCGGAGTATTGTTCGTGCCCAGGAGTAACCCATCCGTCGTCTGCCCGACCGCGCCGACAACATCTCCACTCTTGATGCCGCTTGACAGACCGTTGAGGGCACCAGTCAAACCATCCGAAAGATCCGTGACAAGTCCCGTCGTGGCGTCGGTTAAATACATCGTCGCGAGTCCATCCGTTAACTCACGCACTCCGCCTGAAACTCCACTGACCTGGCCATCCGTAT
>JAQULV010000259.1 GCA_028718405.1 Smithellaceae bacterium | reverse complement strand
AGATAAGCCGCGCGGAGTTGGACAGGCTGGACCCGGAGTCCTACAGCGTCGGCGATATCATCGGCAAGTTCGGCATCGAGAAATACCTCGACTCCTTCCTGCGGGGGAAGGCAGGCGCCGAACAGGTCGAGGTCAACGTCCTGGGCAAAGAGGTGCGCTCCCTGGGAAAGATCGAGCCCCAGGCCGGCTACAAGGTAGTACTCACCATCGACTCTCTTCTGCAAAAAGTGGCCTCGGACAACCTTAAGGGCAGGACCGGCTCCGTCGTGGCCCTCGATCCGCGCGACGGCTCAATTCTCGCGATGGCGAGTTCCCCATCCTTTGATGCCAATATGTTTACGGCCGGCATCTCGCACGAGAACTGGCGCAGGCTCGCCAACGACCCCTTGCGTCCGATGCAGAATCGGGCGATCGCGGGGCAGTACCCCCCGGGGTCGACCTACAAGATGATCGTGGCCGCGGCGGCGCTACAGGAAGGACTGATCACGCCGGAGACTAAATTCTACTGTAATGGTTCCTACACACTGGGAAACAGGACTTATCACTGCTGGCAGAAGAAAGGTCACGGCATGGTGGATCTGCACCGGGCGCTCGTGGAATCCTGCGACGTCTATTTTTACAACGTCGGAAGGCTCCTGGGTGTCGATCGCTTGGCTTATTACGCCCGCAGCTTCGGTCTCGGCGCGATGACGGGTGTTGACCTTCCCCAAGAAAAGAGGGGCCTTATTCCCACGAAGAAATGGAAAGAGCAGAAGTTCCGCATCCCGTGGCAGTTGGGCGAGACGATCTCGCTTTCCATCGGCCAGGGCTTCAATTCGTTGACGCCTCTGCAGTTGGCGGACGCCTATGCAGCGACGGCCAACGGCGGCATCGTTTACCGGCCCTGGATTATTAAGAGGATCGAGACAACCGATGGCAAGGTCTTCAGAAGTTTCGGTCCCCAGGAAAAGGGGCGGGTACCGGTAAGCAAAAGGAACTTCGAGATCGTCAACAAGGGCCTCTGGGGCGTCGTTAACGAAAGGGGAGGAACGGGCTACGTCCTGAAAAGAGCGGAGATGGATGTCTGCGGCAAGACCGGTACCGCTCAAGTGATCGGACTTCCCGACGACAAGAGCCGCCGCCGGAGGATCATTACCGGCAATACTCGGGACCATGCCCTCTTCGTATGTTTCGCGCCCTATAAACAGCCGGAGATCGTCGTCGCCGTCATCATCGAGCACGGGGGACACGGCGGCGCTGCAGCCGCGCCCGTTGCGAGACGCATCATTGACACCTACTTCAGCGAGAAGAAGGCCAAACTCCAGGGCAAGGTGCTGACGCAGGAATCGCTTCCGGAGACGGCAGTTGGTCTGACGCCGGAAGCGGAACAGGGTGATTGACGATATCTCATGAAGAGGTGCATGGTGATTCACGAAATGGCAGGGATCAGGAAATAGGCAAATGAAGATTGATCGGCGTTTATTCTTCAACTTCGACTGGACCCTTTTGGGATTGGTTTTGGCCATCTGTTTGGTCGGGCTCATCAACATCTACTCTACGGGCTATAGTTTGGCCGACAGTTCCCAGACGCCACTTTACGTAAAACAATCCCAGTGGATCGTACTGGGGCTTTTCTTCATGGTCCTGGCTTTTGCCGTCGACTACCGTCTCATAAACGAGTATGCGTACGTCTTCTATGGGATTGCCGTTTTCCTGCTTCTGGTCGTTCTCCTTTACGGCTACGCTACGCGCGGTTCTCAGCGCTGGATCGCTTTAGGCGGCTTCTTCGTTCAACCTTCGGAGCTTATGAAACTTGCGACGATTCTGGTTCTCGCCAGGTATTTCGATGATCATAAGATAAACGGCAGCTACGGCTGGAGAGAGTTGGCCATTCCCATGCTCATGATCGCTATTCCGTTTCTCTTGATATTGAGGCAGCCGGATCTGGGCACGGCCCTGGTAGTTCTGATTCTCTTCGGGTCGCTGGTCTTCTTCATGGGGATCGAATGGCGGTTTCTCGCCGTGGTCACGACGGCAGTGGCGGCTTTCATCCCGATCGGCTGGCATTTCCTGAAAGACTACCAGAAAGAGCGATTGCTCACCTTTGTCAGTCCCGAGAAGGATCCCCTGGGAGCGGGCTACCACATCCTTCAATCCATCATCGCGATCGGCTCCGGTGGTTTCTGGGGGAAAGGTTTTCTCCACGGCACCCAGACACAGCTCAAGTTTCTGCCGGAGCAACAGACCGATTTCGTCTTCTCGGTCTTTGCCGAGGAGTGGGGCTTCTGGGGCGCCATGGTGCTGCTGTCCATGTTTCTCTCCCTTATTCTGTGGGGGCTGAAGATATCTTCTCACTCGCGGGACCTGCTGGGGAGTCTCATCGCCTTCGGCATCACGGCCCTTATCTTCTGGGAAGCTTTCGTCAACATCGGCATGGTGTTGGGGATACTTCCCGTCGTGGGGATACCGCTTCCCTTCATGAGCTATGGCGGATCGGCCATGGTGGTCATGATGATAAGTATGGGACTTCTCATGAATATCAGCATGAGGCGTTTCATTCTGAAGCCCTGATTCCAGGGCCTTTGCGGCGTACGCGATTTCGCCAAAAATTGCTTGACAAGCTCTATTAGTTATGGTTAGTAGTCCGCGGCATGTGAACGACGGTCACTATGTGACCGAAAGTCATAATTCCTTTGAACATCAAGCATGATCATCTAAGATAGATATATAAAAGAGGCTTTCGGTGAGCAAACGGCGGCAGCACAGATACCCCATAAATATCTTATTGGATGCTTACCTTTCTGAAGATTTAAAATCACAGCAAAGACATTAGCCGGGCGGAGTATTATCTCCCCCGGTTTTTTTTGGACATAAAGTACAATTTGATGCGAGGTAACGAGCGGTGGTCAATCTTGATTATACTGTCTTGATCCAGATGGGTAACTTTATCCTGTTGATCTTCTTGCTTAATATCCTCCTCTACAAGCCGATCCTTTCTATCATCGACAAAAGGCGAAAGACCCTGGAAGACTCCGATCTGGAGATCAAAAACCTTCGTGAGACGGTCGACCGGAGAATGGCCGAGTATGAAGAAAAGCTGCGGTTGGCAAAACAGGAGGCTCTGGAGCAGAAGGCGGAAATCGTGAAGGAGGGGGCCGACCGAGCCAAGGGTATCATTGATACCGTCCGGAACGAGCTCCCCGCGATCATGGAGCAATTTCAGGCAAAGATGGGAAAGGAAGTAGGCGAGGCGAAGGACATCCTGCGCAGCCAGTCCCAGAAGATATCCCTGGAGATTGCTGAAAAAGTACTGGGAAGGAGCATCTGATGAGAGCCAAGGTTACAAAGAACTATTTCAGGCGTTCCTTCTTCGTCGGTATTTTCGCGACACTGCTGGTGTTGGGTCTTACCGCCGTGGTCCTTGCTTCAGGCGGTGGCGAAGAGGGCGCCGAGGGACCCAACTGGATGAACCTTACCTGGCGTATGCTCAACTTCATTGCCCTGGTTTGGTTTCTCTGGTGGTTTTTGGCCAGCAAGGTCAAAGATTTCTTCGGCGGTCGGCGCGAGGATATAAAGAAGTCCCTGGAGGAAGCCCGCGCGGCGAAGGAAGAGGCGGAAGCGAAATTCAAGGAGT
>JAQULV010000258.1 GCA_028718405.1 Smithellaceae bacterium | reverse complement strand
TTCCGGCGGTGGGCTCGATGCCCAGACATGGAATGCCGCGCTGTTTGACATACTGCAGCAGATAGCCGTCATTGGAGGCCACTTCCACCACATGACTGTCGCTGTTCAGACCGAAACGCTCCACCACAGCCTGGAGATATTGTTCAGCATGGGCCAGCCAGATGGCGGAGAAAGAACTGAAGTAAGCATATTCATCGTTGAACAATTCCGCCGCCCGCGAATAGGCCTCCGCCTGCACCAGCCAGCACGACTCGCAAACCAGAACCTTCAGCGGAAACCATTTCTCCGGCCTGCGCATCGTCAATGGGGTCAGATAGGCGTTGGAAGGAGGGGCGCTGCCCAGGTCGATCAGCGTCAAGGCGACCTCCGCTCCGCAGTGACGGCATTTCATACGGCAACCCCCTGAAAATGACGATCCATAAACGGATGACGGCCGTCGCGCTCCGAGACATCCGTTACGGGAATCGGCCAGACCACTCCCGCTCGGGGATCGGCGTAATGGACCGCGCCTTCCGAGCCCTCGCAAAAAGGAGCCGTATGCAGATAGAGAAGTTCGCAATCATCAACCAGCGTCTGAAAACCATGCGCGAACCCTTCGGGGATCAGCAGGCCCTTCCGGTTGGCGGCCGACAGGATTTCGCCATGCCAGCGCAGAAACGTGGGGGACCCCTTTCTGAGATCCAGGGCGACATCGTACACTTCGCCGCGCAGACAACTGACCAGCTTGCACTCCGCATGCGGCGGATGCTGAAAATGCAGGCCGCGGACGCCCCCCTTCTTCGCCGTGTAGGTATGGTTGATCTGGGCGACGGGTTTTTTCAAACCGGCCGATTGAAATGCTTCGGCGCAAAACAAGCGGCAGAGAAATCCGCGCGGATCTCCAATCGGCTTTCGCTCAACGACAAAAAGCCCGTCAAGAGACGTCGGCTGAAAATCGAAGCGGCTGGGCGGTTTTATTTCCAGATCTTCCACCTGGCCCTGCCGTCATTCCAGATTTTGTTGAGATACTCCATGTCCCGCAGGGTATCCATGCACGCCCAGAAGCCTCTGTGCTTGTAAACCATCAACTGACCCTCTCGGGCAATCTGTTCCAGAGGACCGACCTCCAGATCGCACAAATCATCCGTGGTCAGATAGTCCAGGATTTTGCGGTTGAAAACAAAAAACCCTCCGTTGATAAAGCCTTTTCCATCCTGCGGCTTCTCACTGAATGTCTCGACGCTGTCGCCGTCGATCTTCAATTCGCCAAAACGGGAGGCGATATTGATCCCCGTGACGGTCGCCATTTTCCCATGCGCCTTGTGGAAGGCCAGCAGTTTGCCGATATCCACGTCCGCGATCCCGTCGCCGTAGGTCATCATGAACGTGTCGCCGGTGATATATTTCTCCACCTTTTTGAGGCGGGCGCCCTTGAGGGATTTCTCCCCCGTGTCGGCCAAGGTGATTTTCCAGCCGGCCTCGTCGTGGGCGTAGTGTATGCACGTTTTTTCCGGCTGACCCAGTTCGATCGTGACATCGTTATTCATCAACTCGTAGTGGCAGAAATAATTCTTGATCATGTCGCCTTTATATCCCAGGGCCAGGACAAACTCCTTGAAGCCGAACTGCGAATAGTATTTCATGATGTGCCAGAGGATGGGATAAGGCCCGATGTTGACCATCGGCTTGGGTCGAAATTCCGTCTCTTCCCGAAGGCGCGTCCCCGCGCCGCCGCAGAGGATTACGACTTTCATGCTTTCCGTCACCTCTCTTTCACCCCTTTACTTTTTATCCTGTCTTCGTAGGTTCGGATCTGTTCGACGCAGAACGGATACATGTCGATCGTCTGTCCCCCGGCATAAAAACGCTTGTACCAGGAAGCGGTCATTTGCAGGCACTCATCGATGCGGAAGACACCCTGCCACCGGAGCCCTGCGTGCGCCTTGTCGCAGTTCAATTTGAGAAGCGTCGCCTCGTGAAGGGCATGAGGATCGGAAAGATCCTTCCAGGAACCGCCGCCCCAGGATTCAATCAACCGGTCCGCCATTTCCGCAACCGTCAAATTGCTTGAATCATCGGGACCGAAGTTCCAGGCGCCGGAATATTTCTCCGGATCCTGAAGCAGAGCCGCGCCAAGTTTGAGATATCCGCCCAGAGGTTCCAGGACGTGCTGCCAGGGCCTCACCGCGCGGGGGTTGCGAATCTCGATCGCCCGTCCCTCGCTCAAGGCGCGGATGCAGTCTGGAACCAGGCGGTCCTTTCCCCAGTCGCCGCCGCCGACCACATTGCCGGCCCGGACGGAGGCCGCGCCGGTGCATCCGCCTTTCAGGGCGTCCGGCGAAAAGAAGGATTTCAGATAAGCCCCAAAAACCAGTTCCGCGCATCCCTTGGACGCGCTGTAGGGGTCGTGTCCGCCCATTGGATCATTTTCACGATAGCCCCAGATCCATTCCCTGTTTTCATAGCACTTGTCGCTGGTGATGTTGACCAGAACCTTTACGCTGCCTGTTTTGCGGACCGCCTCAAAAACATTGACCGTTCCACCGACATTGGTGTCGAACGTCCGCTTCGGTTCCTCATAGGAAAGGCGGACGAGCGGCTGGGCGGCGAGGTGAAAAACGAATTCGGGCTGATAATCCTGGAAGGCTGCCGTCAGCCGATCGGAATCGAGGATGTCTCCATGAATGTGCCTGATTTTTTCTTCAAGCCTTGATGCCTGAAAATTGTTGGGATCGCCGGGCGGATCGAGAGCATAGCCGATGACGTCCGCACCCAGTTCCTTCAGCCAAATCGCCAGCCACGAACCCTTGAATCCGGTGTGGCCGGTAACCAGGACTTTTCTATTTTTGTATATTTCCGAGAACATAGATCACATACAGCTCCGCCCTCTGGATTCCATGAAGACGAATCCACGAGGGCAAATCGCTTCGCAATCCGGGGCGGATTCCCAAGGGTGCCCGAGGCACGCCCTGCCCCGCCTTCCGCCCGCCGGCTTCGCCTTCCGGCTGCCGCCCGCCCGGCCCCTCGCCGGGCGGCTATCGCCAGGTGTTACGGCGCGTCGGCGCCTTTTCGGGTCTCTTCGGCCGTCAGGCCGCTCTCCCGCGCCTCTTCCTGCAGCTGCCGGATCTCCTCCTCCAGAGTCTCGTATTCCTTCATTTTTCTCTTGAGAAAGTAGTAGGTGGTCCGGGTCTTTTCCTCGATGCCCCGGGGGGTCAGATAGTACAGATAGGCATTCTTGCTGGTGGAACTCCGGAAGTTCTCCACCTTGACGAACCCGCGTTGAATCAGGGCGTTGACGAGAAAGTTGACCTTGCCGAGGCTGATCCCCAGCCGGGAGGAGAGTTCACGTTGCGTCATTTCGGGGGATTTCTTGATCTCCCGCAGGATGTGAAGCACCTGTTCGTTCTCGATGCGATCGGACGGTTCCGGCGGCATCCCCCGCTCCTTCAAGCGTTCATTCCGTGAACATTGGATGGACCCTAAGTGAATCGCCCCCGGTTGTCAAGCAATAAGATTCAGGGGCGCCCCGTCAACCTCAAGGGTTTTGTGTCAGATGTTAAGCGGAAGGGGCCCCCTGCCTTGTTTGGGCGGTCCTTTTCGATTGACATCCCCAGCCCTTCTTTCTATACTTTCGCCC
>JAQULV010000257.1 GCA_028718405.1 Smithellaceae bacterium | reverse complement strand
GAGCTTGTTTTCCGTGCACTCGTACATCCACTGGGTATACGACGGTACATCCCTGATGACTTCGCCTACCACCTCGATGGGTGCATTGATCACAGCCGTTCCTTTGAATTGCTGGAAAGGTGTGCCGGGTACGTCTCCGGCGTAGTACTGGATGCCGTCCTTGTTGCCCGTGAGCTTCCAAGTCACATCCGCCGTTGCCGGAAAGGCGAAGCAGAGCAGGGTAAGAAGCGCCACCAAGACAAATAGATACTTTTTCATGGTTCCCTCCTTGAATAAGTTGATGTCTCGTTGCGAAAGAAGAAATGTGGCGGCGCTTTCGAGCACCGCCATCTCAAATTTCATTTAAGTTCCTTACCGGAAAGACCGAAGTAGCGGCGCGCCACGACCAGCGTATTGATCTGACCGGTACCTTCGAAGATGTCGTTAATCTTGGCATCGCGGAGCCACTTTTCCAGAAGCTCCGTCTTAGAATAACCCAAGGGTCCGCATAGCTCGACGGCCTTGTTGGCGACCCAGGTGATGGCCTTACCCGTCTTCGCCTTGCAGATCGAGGCTTCGAGGTTATTGTGGATACCGGCATCGGCCATCCAGGCGGCCTTCCAGGTGAGAAGGCGCGAGGCCTTAAGCTGGGCTTCCATCATCATGAGATCCCGCTCGGCGGAGGTGAGCTTGCCCGCGTTGATCCCGTAGCGGAGCTGGCCGCCGTTTTCGGCGAAGAGCTCCTGGCATCGTTCCAGCGCTGCTCTGCCGATACCGATGGCGGAGGCCGCCACCATCGGCCTGGTCGCGTCGAAGGTCGCCATGGCGCCTTTGAAGCCTTCCTTCACTTCAGCGTCGCCCAGGACGTTATCGTAGGGGATGCGGCAGTCCTCGAAAAAGATCGAGGCCGTATCGGAAGCCCGGATGCCGAGTTTCTCTTCAACCTTGGTGACCTTCATGCCGGGGGTGCCGTGTTCGACGACGAAGCTTTTGATTCCGGCGCGTCCCGCCTTCCGGTCACGCGTCGCCCAGGCCACGACGAACCCTTCGGAGTCCTCAACAGCACTCTTGCCCTGAGTGACGAAGATCTTCTCACCGTTTAGGACCCATTCGTTTGTCTTCTCGTCGAGTGCCGCTGTAGTGGTGATAGCGGCGGAGTCGGATCCGGCGTTGGGTTCCGTGATCGCCATGGCGCCCCAGCAGGGGTTATCGGCGGTACTGAAGCGCTTGAGGAATTTCTCCTTCTGCTCGTCGGTACCGACAGCGGCCACGGCGGCGCCCCCCAGACCCATGAAGGGCATGGCGAGATAAAGACCCGCGTCGCCCCAGGAGAGTTCTTCCACGGCGGCGGCCATCGTGACGTTCTGGTACTTGACGGGTTTCTTTTCGCCTTCCACCTTGGGTTTGTCGGATTTCTTCTTGGACAGGCCGCCCGTCATGGAGCTCACCATGCCGGCTTTGGCCAGGTTCCACATGGTGTCCACCCACTCCTTCACCTGCTCATGTTCATGGTCGTCGGCCCAGCGTGCCCACTTCCGCATGATTATCTTCGCAAAGTCGTTGATCATCTTGCTTGTACCGGCTACAGCCGGGGGTATCTCAAAGCTTATCATTTTCCAACCTCCTTTCCCTGCCCGGCTAAACCGTGGCCAGCCCTTCGAACGTTGAAAACCCGCGCCCGTTTCTGAGCCACAACTCCACGGGATGTTCGCGGATATAACCGTGGCCGCCCAAACTCTGAACGGCGTCGTCGGTCGCCTTGACAACCATCTGCTCGGCATAGAGCTTGGCCAGGTAGGCGGCCTTGAAGGCGGAGGGCTGGTCGGCGTCGAGTTGCCAGGCTGCTTCCCAAGTGAGAAGCCGGGCCGCTTCGATCTCCATGAGGTCTTCAGCGATCATAAAGCTGATTGCCTGCCTGTGGGCGATGGGCTCTCCGAAGGCGGATCTTTCTTTCGCGTAATCGCGGGCGTATTCATTGGCGGCACGGGCCACGCCCAGTGACAGGGCGCACAGGGCCACGCGGGAGTAGCTCATGAGTCTTCCAAAGCCGCAACCGGCGCTACCGCCCAGGACGTCATCGGGTCCGACTTCGACGTTATCGAGGGTGAGACCTGCCGTATCGAGGGCGATGAGTCCCATGTTTCGTTCGCGCTCTCCCACGGAGACACCCGGCTGGGCGCGATCGACGACGAAGGCGCCGACGTTGTCATAACCGGCCTTGCCGTCGATGGCTGCGTAGACGAGGAACTTCTCGGCGCTGCTTCCCAGGGGAACCAAGCACTTTTTCCCCGCCAGGGTAAAGCCATCGCCCTTGGGAGTCGCCTTGCAGCCCAGCTCACTGAGATCGAAGGCCAAGGAAGGCTCCATAACGGCGGCGGTGAGTGTCGGGACCGTTGAGCCGCAGAACAGTGGCAGGTACTTCTCCTTCTGCGCATCGGTCCCGGCGGTGAGGACCGGATAGGCGAAAAGCGCCGGGGCCATCATGGCCATGGTCATGGAGAGATCTCCCCAGGCCAACTCCTCCAGGACGAGCACGCCTGTGACGGCGGAGCGTTCCATGCCGCTGCCGCCGCATGCCTCGGGGATCACGGCGCTGACCAATCCCAACTCCCAGGCGGAGGCCAGGAGTGCGTTGGGGATGCTCCCGTGCTCATCGCACTCGTGGGAATGCGGGCGCAGCTGATCGATGGCGAAGCTGCGGGCCGTATCCTGGATCATCCTTTGTTCTTCAGATGGTTCAAGTGAAAACATGCTTCCCCTCCTTCATTTTTTGCCCCCGAAGGGCGGTTTCGTTTCTAGGTTGTCGTTTACAGGAGGCGCTGCAGGGCCATGAGGAACATCATGTCCCCCTGGAACTTCAGCTTGCCGCCCATGAACAGGGCGGGGCCATTGGTCTCCTTCTTCTGCATGGCCACCCAGTCGGGCATGTCGAGGTTCATCTGGACGGTGGGAGAGCTCTCCCCGTTGAAGACCATCGTGAGCGGCATGACGCTTCCGTCGGGTTTGCGCAGCTCCAGGGAAAGGGTTCCCTTGGTGCTGCAGATATTCTTGTAGAGGTCCGGGTCGGCGATCTGGGCGGGATCGGTGAAGCGGTCGATGCCCGCTTCGATCTTGCCGGTGATGCTGTCACGCCAGTCCTTCTCGGACATGGCAAGGGAAAGAACCGGTTTGTCGATCCCTCCCGCCACAATCTCCAACTCCTTGCCGTCCTTGATGTTGAGGCAGTACTTCTCCCCGGCTACGTTGAACTGGAGGGAAAAAACCTTACCCGCCATGGACGAAAGGTCCACGCCGGCCGTCAATTCCTCGAACTGTTTGGGGACGTAATTGGTGAAAAAATCGGCTACGCCGATATCTTCCGGTACGTTAAACTGAGCCATTGCAATTCCCTCCTTATTGTTGTATTTACCAAACGGTAAAGAATCCCTACCGTAAATTGATTGACCTGTCAATACGAAAAAAGTCTACGGCGGGGGAAAGAAAAAACGCAGACCTTTGGCGACGTAATACTGCGAGATTCTGCAAACGTTCGTTTCCAAGGGGAAGGCTTTTATGTTAGCATGGCCCTGCAAATCTCAGGAGAAACGGAAGTTAAGGTGAGTCCAGTGGAAAAAAACCGGAAGAAGTCCCTTGGGGCGG
>JAQULV010000256.1 GCA_028718405.1 Smithellaceae bacterium | reverse complement strand
CACCGATCGCCGCGAGGCCGAAGCTCTCCACAAGGAAGGGGTCAAGAACCTCTTCACGCGGCACTTCACCGACGAGCTGAGACATATGCGAAAAGCCATCGTGCCTTCAGCGCCGCTGAAGAGCGCATTGAAGCACACCTTCAGTATCAAGGCATTGGAACTCGCCGTCTACGAAAGGGCCCTGTATAATCTTTTCGGGATCGACATCCGTTCGCGCGAGGAATTTAAGTACCACATGGCCGCCGCGAAGTCCCGTATCTTGCCGGCCGGTCAGATGGTCCTCAATGAGGTGGAGCCGGTACTGCTGGCGCACTGCGAAACGGTAAGACGCCTTCTTCTTCTCGAGAGGGCCAACCGCCAGAGCCGCCCCGCCCAGGTCTTTCTCGGAGCATGCCGCGCCGACATCGAGAAGATCGTTCCTCCGGATTTTGTCGCCAACTACGATCCAACACGACTTGTTCACCTACCGCGTTATCTGAAGGCGCAACGTATCCGTGCGGAACGGGGTTTGGTCGATCTTTCCAAGGCCGGCCGACGCGACGAAGAGATAAAAGCGTTTGTGAAGACTTACCGGGATATGCTAATAAACCTTTCTCCTTCCGCCTCGGAAGAAAAGAAAAGGGCCTTGGAGGACCTGCGTTGGATGATAGAGGAGCTGAAGGTTTCCATCTACGCCCAGGAGCTTAAAACCGCCTTCCCGGTTTCGAGCAAGCGGCTCCACGAGAAGATACAGCAAATCGAAAGGATGGCCTGAACGGGCCGCGAAGATAAGAACAGATGAAATTGATCCTAGTCAGACACGGCGAGACCTTCTGGAACCGCGAGAAAAGAGTCCAGGGCTTTAGCGATACCGACCTGAGCGAACGCGGCAGAACCCAGATCGCAAACCTTGGTGAATGCCTAAGCGGCGAGGACATTAAAGCTATCTACTGTAGCCCGTTGCGACGTGCCTTTGAGACCGCCTCGGCCATCGGCAGATATCACGACCTCCCCATTCAGATCGAGGGCGGTCTCAAAGAGATGAATTTCGGAACCTTGGAAGGACTCACCTACCTTGAAGTCAAGAAACTCTACGGCGAGCTGCTCGATCAGTGGCTGAAGGATCCCGGTTCTTTACAGATGCCCCGCGGCGAGTCTGTGCTCATGCTGCAGGAGCGTGCCTGGACCGTGGTCGAGAAGATCATCGCGCGACGAGACAACGCGCTGATCGCTTCACACGGCGTGACCATCATGGCCATCTTGTGCCGCGTCCTCGGTCTGGACTTCTCTCACTTCATGGAACTCCACGTGGACCACGCCTCTTTTTCGATTGTTGAATTTGCGAACGGCGATGGCCGGGGGACGCTTACCCTTCTCAACTCCAAGGACCATCTGGATTCCCTGAGCTAGCCGCTCTCAATACGCGATGGACCAAGCATTGAACAGCGAGATGTAGCGCAGCATAAATTCTTCGCCGTCTTCCGTCTTCACCTTGAAATAGTCAACGGCGGAACGGCGGGGATCCAACCCACCTTCCCGCCAGCAATCGATGATTTCCGCGATCTCACGCCGGCGCCCATCCAGCACAAAAGCTCGCGGACTCTCATTCAGCTTGCAGCCGCTGTAGCATTCCACTTTTACCTCCTTAAACCTCATGCGCCACCTCAATGGACCCTTTTTCTCCTTCTCATATTATGTTAAATGGTAACGCAATTCAATTCCACGCTCCGGGTCCCGTCCCGGGGAAAACAACCATCTCATCTCGAAAGGAGAATATTATGTTGAACCATCCCGAAGTAACGGCTCAGGCCCTGTCCATCCTCAGGAGCGGAGCGAACTTCCAGTGGTACGTGATTCCGTTGCTCGCCCTGGTTGCCTATGTCTACGCTCACGAAATTTCCATCGGTAACTGGAAAGCCATCGCCGGAGGTCTTGCGCTCTATATGGTCCATTGGCTCTGCGAGATTATCAACGCGCTTATCCAACATTTCAGCGGCCATGCGCTCTGGACCGTCCCCACAGGAACGGCCTTCTTGCTCCTCGTCGGCGTCGGCATCGAGATCAGCCTCATGTTTTCTATCGCCGGACTTGTCCTTTGCAAGACGCTCCCCGAAGACACCAATATGAAGATCGCCGGCGTCAACGTCAAATTCCTCTCCGCCGTCGGCATGGCCGCCGTCTTCTCGATCATCGAACTTTTCTTGGTTCAGACGCCGACTTTCGTTTGGGTCTATCCCTGGTGGGGGGCATTGCCTGTCTTTGTCACCGTGTACATCCCCTTCTTCCTGGCCGCGGCTTACTGCTATGCCTGGAAGCCTAAGGCCCAGATTACCTTCATCGGAACGCTTTTCATCATCAACGCCGTGATGCTCTATGTCTTTGCCGGCGTTCTCAAGTGGATCTAAGAACCTGCCTTCCCCTTGGGGGGGCTTTGCCCCCCAAGGTTCTTATTTCTTGACATAATATCCCTTTATTCTTATACTTTTTCCCAATCTCATCCCTCTCCGAGAAAGGAACACCATATGCGTTTAGGCATTCTCACCGGCGGTGGCGATGTCCCTGGACTTAATCCCTGCATTAAAGCAGCTGCCTACCGCGCCATCGACGACGGCCACGAGATGATGGGTATCCGTTTAGGCTGGGGTGGCCTTCTCAACTTCAATCCCGATGATCGCGCGAGCCAAGAGCAGTTCATCATCCCCCTCACCAAGACGGCGGTGCGGACGATCGATCGCTCCGGAGGTACGGTTCTGCACACCTCGCGGACCAACCCGGGAAAGGTGAGACCCAAGGAATTGCCCGAATTTCTTCAGAACCACTATGACCTCAAAGACAGCGCCGGGACCATTGATTGTACTGCTCATATCTTGCGCGTTCTCGACCATCTCAAGATCGACGGTGTTCTCGCCATCGGCGGCGACGACACTCTGAGTTACGCCGTCCGCCTTCACAAGGAAGGATTTCCCGTCGTTTGCATCCCTAAGACCATGGACAACGACGTCCACGGCACCGACTACTGCATCGGTTTTTCCACCGCCGTCACGCGCAGCGTCGATTTCATCCATTCTCTGCGCACCCCCACGGGCTCTCACGAACGCATCGCCGTCGTCGAACTTTTCGGCAGATACTCCGGCGAGACGTCTCTCATCTCCGCCTATCTCGCCGGTGTAGACAGGGCCGTCATCTCCGAGGTCGACTTCGACAGTGACCGGCTCGTGAAACTCCTCGTGGAGGACCGTAAGACAAATCCCAGCCACTACGCCATCATGACGGTCTCCGAAGGCGCCAAGCCCGTCGGTGGCGAGATGTTCCAATCCGGAGAGGCCGACGCCTATGGCCACAAGAAACTCGGCGGTATCGGAGAATATATCAGCAAGGAAATTGAGAAGCGCTCCGGCATCGGCACCGTCTTCCAGCGCCTGGCATACCTCATGCGTAGCGGGGCACCCGATGCCTTGGACCGCATGGTCGCGACGTCCTATGGTTATCTGGCTACAGATCTGATGCTGCAAAGAAGAAGCGGTCGGATGGTGGCTCTGCGCGACGGTAAATACACGACGGTCTCGGCAAACATGATCACCGAGGGCAAGAAGCGGGTCGATGTCGATGAGCTCTATGATGTCGAACAGTACCGTCCCAAG
>JAQULV010000255.1 GCA_028718405.1 Smithellaceae bacterium | reverse complement strand
AACCTTGTCCGAATCCGTCTTGATGATCATCTGCGGTTTTCCGTAGATGCCCGGCTGGATCGTCAGGGTTCCCTTGTCGAAGACCATCGTTACCGCTACCTCGATGTCGGGCAGATCAATGGCCACAGCCCCCGTCATACCTTTGAAGACCTTCATCTTGGCGGGGTTGCGCTCCAGGTTCGTGTCGAGGAGTTCCTGGAGAATAGAGGAGAAAGGAATATCTTCCGCTTTGTTGATTATATTAGCCACGTTCCCTCCCTAATTCTAACGGTTGTGGGTTCAGAAAGCCCCGGCATGAGGGAAGGCGGGATGGATACCCACCCCACCTTCTTCCCGTGCATTTAGAAGACCTTCTTGTACAGTTCGAGGATTTCGGAGGAATCCATAACCGGTCTGGGGTTATAGACGATGGAACCGTCGGACATACTTAGATCAGCCGCCTTCACCAGATCGGCTTCCTTCACACCGAACTCGGAGAGCTTCAGGGGATGACCGATCTCTTTGACAAAGGACCGCATGGCGGCGACCGCCGCCTTGGCGGCATCCATATCGCTCATGCCTCTGTCCTTCACGCCCATGGCGTCAGCGACCATGGAGTAGTTGGGTGCCGCGTCTTCGATGTTGAACTCCATAGTGTCGGCAAGCAGGATGCCGTTGGCGATGCCGTGGGGCACACGGGCCACGGCGCCAATGGAGTGCGCCATCGCGTGGGTGATGCCTACCATGGCGTTACCGAAGGCCCAGCCGGCCATCGTAGCGGCCAACATCATCTGACCGCGGGCGGTGATATCCGATCCGTTGCTGCAGCAGGTCGGCAGGTACTTGGTGATGAGGCGGATCGCGTGCATCGCCATGCCGTCGGAGATCGGTTCATGCTGCATCGCGTGCAGCGCCTCCACGGCGTGGGTCATAGCGTCCATACCGGTTGAGGCCGTGATGATCTTGGGCATCTTGGATGTCAGGTTCGGATCCAGGATAGCGACGCGCGGGGTGTTGTAGTATTCGACGATGAGAATCTTCTGCCCCTTCTTTTCGTCCAGGATAACGGCCATGCAGGTGACTTCGCTGCCCGTTCCGGATGTCGTGGGGATGACGATGTGAGGCATCTGCCAGCGGGTAAGAAGCTGGATGCCCTCGAAATCTTCCAGACTGCCGCCTTCGGTCAAGACGATGCAGGCGCACTTGCCCGTATCGATGACGCTGCCGCCGCCGAGAGAGATGATGCAGTCCGCGCCGGCCTTTCTGGCCTCAGCAGCTACCTTGTTGACGATGCCGACACCTGTGTCCTGGGGGATATCGCTGTACATGCCGACGAGTTTCTTGCCTAAGGCATCCTTGATGCCGTCCACGAGCCCGGCCTTGATAATTCCGGGGTCCGTGAGGAGGAAGGCCTTGCTGCAGCCGAAAGATCCAATCTCCACCTCGACGTCTCTCGAGACGCCGGCGCCGAAAATGACCTTAGTGGGGCCGCTGTAATTAAATGACAGATCTGAATCGTAGATGATCATGATGTTCTCCTTTTACTAGAGTTCCCAGCTATGAGATACATGTTCCGCCTTGGGCGGAAGAGGTTTCTATTCGTCGGGGAACTTGGTATCCACTCTGGTTAAGCAATCAACGACCTTGTTGACGGTCTTCACGCGTCTCACGACGTAGGTGAGGTCACCCTTCAGCTTCAGCTTGCCCTGCATCAAGGCCTTGGTGGGGTCGATCTCTTTCTTGGCGACCTGCTTCCATCTGGCGTAATCACCGGACATGACGAAGGTGGCGCCTTCGGCCTTGGCCTTGTCGCATACCAGGAAATCCTTCACTTCGCCGTGCCAGAAATCCATGAACAGATATTTCGGGTCCGGTACGTTCTTGGAAGCGTCAGCGTTGACGATGATAGAAACGCTTCCTTCCCAGTCATGGGCCAGGGAAGGATACTCCGCATCCGCCTGGATTGCCTTCTTGAACTCGTCCATCCATACCTGTGTGAATGCATCAAAAGCCATAACAATTACCTCCTCTTATTATTTGTAAAGCCTGTCTCTCAGGTCTTCCAAACCAAGTTCCGCAAGTCTGTCCGCTTTGGGGACGCCGTTTTCATTGAGGCCCCTTAGGACGTAATACTCGGAAAGCAGCTTCTGCACGTCGGGGATAGAACCGGCCCCGCCGCCTTCCGTTAGAGGCGTGAGCAGCCTTTTCGGCAGGACGTCATCCTTCGAGGTGACACCGAAGAGGTTGTTGATGCCGCGCTTGAGGGTCCAGTCGCGGGCGCCGCAGGCCATCATGTCGGCAAAGCTCATATCGTAGCCGGTTACGGCGTTGAATACATCTCGGATTATTTCCGGCGGCAGGATCATGGTCAGATAGGCGCAAATGGAGATCGAGTTCCCCATGATGCCGTAGTTCTCCGAATTGAAGACGAGCTCGGCCTTCTCATCGCTGGAAGTGCCAACATAGTCGTCCTTCATGGGGAAGAGCTGCGGCCAGGAGGCCATGCCCTGTTCGGTGGCCATGGCGGAATGCTGCATATGGCAAGCGCCGCGGTTGGACATCATGTAGGCGAGCCCCATGCCATGAAAGCCGCGCGGGTCATGCATGGGCGCATCGAGGCCCTTCACGTGGACGACGCAGTCGATGGCACCCTTGCCGATCTTCTCGGCAGCCTTGACAGAACCTTCGGCCAGGACATCACCGAATCCCTTGCGGAAGGTGATCTCATCGATCAGGGTCATGACGCCTTCCATATTTCCCCAGGTGAGTTCGATGCCGCCCAGGTCGTCTTTCGTGAGGACGCCTTTCTCGTAAAGCTCCATGCACAAGGCGATGACGGCGCCGCAACTGATCGTGTCCATCCCGTAGCGGTTGCACAGTTCGTTGGCCTTGCAAACGGCTCCGAGGTCGGGGTTCATCATGAGCGTCCCGAAGGTGCCGCAGGTCTCGTACTCGGGTCCGGGACCTTCTTCCGTCTTGAAGGGGCCTTCATCAACCTTGACGACGCGCTTACAGGCGACGGGACAGTTGGCGCAGGCGTGGGCCTTGGTAAGGTATTTCTCCGAAAGGGTGGGGCCGCTGAGGTTGGAGCCGACCTCGAAATCTTCTCCCAGTGCCCAGTTCTTAAAGGGGACGTCGCCGGTGCACATACCGACGTCCATGTTAGCGTCGGAACCCATGTCGTGGATGGAGCCCGCCAAGGCGGAATCCTTAATCGCCTGGACCGCCTCCTTGAAGATGGCCTTGTACTTCTCTTCGTCGGCCTTCTCCATCTTCTTGGAACCCTTGGCGATGATGGCCTTGAGGTTCTTGGAACCCATGACGGCGCCCAGGCCCGTGCGGCCGATAAAATGTCCCTTGTCGTTGCCGATGGCGGCGAACTTGACGAGGTTCTCCCCGGCCTGACCGATGGCCAGAACCTTGATACCTTTATCCTCAGCCTTGAGGATGTCAGTTACTTCGTAGATGTCCTTTCCCCACAGGGCGGAGGCGTCGAGGATCTTCGCGCCATCGTCCGTTATGGAGATGTAAACCGGCGAAGCCGCCTTACCGTAGACGATGATCCCGTCGTAGCCGGCTTTCTTCATGTCCGGCCCAAAGGTCCCGCCGCAGGCCGCCTCGCCCCAGATGCCCGTCTGGGGAGCTTTGGCGCACAC
>JAQULV010000254.1 GCA_028718405.1 Smithellaceae bacterium | reverse complement strand
TCCTGTGCAACGATACTCACCTTTTCTTGAGTATGCCCTCCATGTGGAACATGATGCACGTGAGATGCGGAAGTTACGATGCCGCCGGTATAAGTCTCGCCGGCGCACCCGTTATCGTCGCCGGCTACAACGGCAAGATCGCCTGGGGTATGACCATGGTCATGGCCGACAATCAGGATCTCTTTCTCGAACAACTCAAAGAGGTAAATGGCAAACTGCATTACCTCTATAAGGGACAGTGGCTGCCGGCCGCGGAACACAAGGAAATTTTTAAGGCCAGGGGCGCTCCGCCCGTGACGCGCACCTTCCACGATACCATCCACGGACCGCTCATGAATGACGCGCTGAAGAAAGGTCCCATTCAGGTCCTGCAGCCGCAGTCCATAGATGTTTCCTACGGCGTCGCCCTTTGCAGAACAGTGCCCGCCGACGACGATGACAGCATGAATGCGTTTCTTGAGTTGAATGGCGCCAGTTCCGTTGACCAAGCCGCCCCCATCATCAGAAGGATAAAGTCGATACCGCTTAATATGGTGTATGCCGATAAGGACAACATCGCCTGGCAGGTGATCGGTTATTATCCCGTTCGCGCCAAGGGACGGGGGCTCATGCCGTCGCCGGGATGGACGGGTGAATACGATTGGAATGGGATTTTGCGTGCCGATGGCCTGCCCCATCAGAAGAACCCGCCGACGGGATTCATAGGAACAGCAAACCACCGCACCGTGCCGAAAGACTATCCCGACATTCTCTCCTCCTCCTGGTATTGGCCGGAAAGGGCCGAGCGCATAGCCCAATTGCTGTCTTCGACGAACCAGCATACATCCGAGACTTGCCGGGAAATGCAGCTCGACAGCTTCTCTCTGTTTGTTCCCAAATTCAAGAAGGTGATATTCGAAGGCCCCCTTGCCGGGGACATCATCAAGGAGGTTGATGCGTGGAAGGACAAGAAGAAGGCGGCCAGGGCTAGTCTTGCCCTGGCGATGATCAGGGATTTCGGAGGCGATATGAAGGTCGGCTCCAACGCTGCAGCTCTCATGGGTGCTTTCTACGACAGCGTCACGAAGAGGATTTTTCTCGACGAGTTGGGACCTGCGAGTTCAAAGGCGTGGCGGTCATTTATCATCGCCGACAATGAAAGCTACAGTGCCACCTGCGACCACCTTCTGATCAGAGGCGATGAAAGTCCGTTCTGGGACGACGTGGCGACACCGGGGAAAGAAACAAAGGCACAGATCATCGCTTTATCTTTAGCCGACGCCGTGGCATTTCTGGAATATGAGTTAGGGAGCGACTCCGCAAAGTGGAAGTGGGGGGATCTGCATACCTACAGCTGGGAGACCGATACCTCCAAGTTGGCACCCCATCTCGGTCTCATCGAACGCACCGCCCTGCGGGCTCTGTCGTCGTATTTCGACCGCGGTCCTTACCCGGCCCCTGGGGATATCTTTACCCTCAACGTCTCCGCCTACATGATGGGTAAGGATTTCGACACCTGGCTGATCCCCGCCATGCGTATTGTTGTCGATTTCAGTCAGTCCGAACCCTTGGTGGCAGTGAACAGTTCCGGACAATCCGACAATCCTTCGAGCCCTCATTACGAAGATGGAATCACCGCCTGGCGGGAGGGAAAGTATCTCTCTTTCCCCTTCCAGAATGCCGCTATTGCCGCCCGGTACAAGGATGTTTTGCAGCTGGCTCCGGCGGCTGCAAAGAATTGATGTTTGTCGGTTTGAGGTAGAGACCCTGCGCTCCCCACAGAAGGGCGGACCGATGGATCCGCCCTTCCGTTCTCCGTCTTTCGTGCGAAAAACAGGAACTCGAGTATTGTCCGCGTTCTCTTCATCTACGAACCGGCAGGTAGATCGGCTCGAACGGATACCGGTTGCGAGACGAAATCATCGGGCAATCAAAATTTGTGCAAGTGCTTTTTGATCCGTTATGCGGAGAATATGGTACATCCGCAGTAATCTGAGCAGACGAAATGGCTTTGCAAGGATAATCTTCCCGGAGAACCACCTTTTTATTAATGTCGCTACGCTCATGCGTCCTCCGGCAAAGGCAAGATAATCGTACGTGCTCATCCGAACGTAGCCATCGGATTCATCGATCTCCCTCATATAGCCGGCCACGTCCTTGCGAAGGCCATGAACGGATAAAGTCCCACGGTCAACGACAATCCCTGCCGCATACAACCAGTAAGGTGAATCGAGAATGAATCGGCAATTCGTTCGGCCATATCGTTTCCTGAATAGGGCAAGGTTGTTAAGCGGCAAAAGGGCATTGCCAATGATTCCCGCGTAACCGGCGAGTCCGTCCTGTTCGATCATTTGTGCAGCTCCACTGTGAAAGGGAAATTCGTCACCGCCTTGAAATTGGCGATACCCTGGTCCTCCATGAGGGAAACGACGTTGAGCGACAAAGGATCTGCGGCATCCGCTACGGTCCGGACGGCGGACTGGCAGCCGATTACGGCAACGGCGTTGAAACCAGCAGCCTCTTTTGCCAGGCGCGCCCTTAGTTTTTTCGACCACAGACACATCATCCCGCTGAAGGAGGGCACCTTGAAGCTGCCGGTGCGAATCCCTTCGCGCTCCAGGGCTTCGCACATACCGTCAATGAATTCATCGAAGTAATCCTTTGGGGCAAAGAGCCCGGAGATTGAGAAATAGGGTAGCTTCTTCTCGGCGGCCAGGCACATGCGCGGGCACACCGGGCAGGCGACGAAGAGGACCGACGAGTAGCCGCTGAACCGGCCGCTTACGTCCAGGGGTTTAAGGAGAATGGGCATAGGATGTTCCTAGTCGGCAAAGTTTCTCCCGAGATCGTACGCGCGCTTCAAGTACTTTTCCCGGATCGTATCGCTTACGGAAAAGGCACGGTAGAAAAAGACATAGTCGGCCTTGGCGATACCGGGATATTCGAAGCCGTACTCGCAGACGATCTTCTCCATAGCGTCCTGGATGCCGGAGGCCCGGTAGTCCTCCTCGGAGAAGAACGTAGGACTCATGACGAGGGCCTTCTTCTGCTTCAGAAGGCCGATGCGGCCCGCTACGAATCCCCGCCAGCCTTCCTCCGTCAGTTGATAGGCGAATCCGTAAGAAAAGACCCGGACGATCCAACCGATCATGTTGGCGGGCATGTTCATCCAGAAGACCGGACAGATAAAGGCGAGCGCATCAGCCTTCTCCACTTTCTTTTGCTGTTCCAGGACATCGGGCAGCGGTGTGCCTCCCACGAACGTATCAAAATCGGCAATGCCAAAATTGGGATTGAAGCCGATCTGGTAAAGATCCACCACTTCGTAAGTGTAACCGCCGGCATGAAGCCCTTCCGTAAAAGCATCGAGAAGGGCGTGGGTAAAAGACTCCGGGTTGGGGTGAGAGTAGACGACGAGCGTATGCATGTTGATCATCCCTTTCCTATAGATACCGGCGAACGCGTTTCATGTAGCTGAGATAGGTCTCGCCATACTGATTTATTAGATAGCTCTCCTCGCGCGTCACGATCAGGTGGTGAATGCCGATGGCCATAACCCCGCAGAGGATATTCACGGGATGAGGCGCGTAAAGGACGGAGGCGACGATTAAGAGAAAGACTCCCAGGTAGAGCGGATTACGGCTGAAGCGATAGACCCCTT
>JAQULV010000253.1 GCA_028718405.1 Smithellaceae bacterium | reverse complement strand
AAACGGGCGTCAAGGTTATCGATCTGCTCGTTCCTTTCCCCCGCGGCGGTAAGATGGGGATGTTCGGCGGCGCCGGCGTCGGCAAGACCGTCGTTATGATGGAGATGATCCACAACATCGCCATGCACCACGGCGGTATCTCCGTGTTCGCCGGCGTGGGTGAGCGTACCAGGGAAGGAAACGACCTCTACCTGGAAATGAAAGAATCAGGCGTTATCAAGCAGGCCGCCCTGATCTATGGTCAGATGACGGAGCCTCCGGGAGCGCGCGCGCGCGTTTCGCTGACCGCCCTGGCGGCGGCCGAGTACTTCCGTGATGTGGAAGGCCAGGACGTGCTCCTCTTCGTCGATAACATCTTCCGTTTCACCCAGGCAGGCTCCGAGGTCTCCGCTCTGTTGGGCCGCATGCCCTCCGCCGTTGGTTACCAGCCCACGCTGGCCACTGACCTGGGCGAGCTCCAGGAGCGCATCACCTCCACCACGAAGGGCTCCATTACGGCCGTGCAGTGCGTGTACGTGCCCGCCGACGACTTGACGGACCCGGCGCCGGCCACGACCTTCGCTCACCTTGACGGAACCGTCGTTTTATCCCGTCCCATCGCAGAGCTCGGTATCTATCCCGCCGTGGATCCGCTAGACTCCACCTCGCGTATCCTCGATCCCAACGTCCTGGGACTCGAGCACTACCAGGTGGCTCGTCAGGTGCAGGTGACGCTGCAGAAGTACAAGGACCTCCAGGACATCATCGCCATTCTTGGTATGGATGAGCTCTCCGAAGAGGACAAGATCACAGTGAGCCGGGCACGAAAGATCCAGAGATTCCTCTCCCAGCCCTTCTTCGTCGCTGCCCAGTTCACGGGTAAGGAAGGCAAGTTCGTTTCCGTGGCCGACACCGTCCGCGGTTTCAAGGAGATCCTGGAAGGCAAGCACGACGATTTGCCCGAGCAGGCGTTCTACATGGTCGGCGGCATCGACGAAGTGATCGAAAAGGCCAAGACCCTTGCGGAATAGCGGGAGGAAATAGATGGCTGACGAGTTAACCCTGGAGATAGTTACTCCTGAAAAGATGGCCTTTTCCGGTAAGGTGGAAGAAGTGACGATACCGGGCTCGGAAGGTGAGTTCGGAGTGTTGCGTGGCCACGCCTCGCTACTCAGCTCCGTTGACATCGGCGAGTTGAATTTCACGCTGGAGAACAAGAAGACGTATTTTGCCGTTAACACCGGCTATGCTGAGGTTACGCCAAGCAAGGTCACGGTGCTGGTCGAAACGGCGGAGCGTTCCGATGCTATCGACAAGTCGAGGGCCCAGCAGGCCAAGGAGAGAGCGGAGGACAAGATGGCCAAAATGGCGACTAAGGAAGGCCACGACTACGAACGGGCCAAGGTGGCGCTGCTGAGGGCCGTGACGAGACTCAGCGTGGCGGAAAAGGGCTGATTAACAGAACCTACAATAAAAAAGCCGGGTCGTGTCCCGGCTTTTTTTATCTCTGCTTTTTGCCTGCTACAGTTCCTCAATGGCAATATCGGTAATCTCGAATTCCCTGATGCCACCCGGGGCCTTGACGGTTACCTGATCGCCGATGCATTTGCCGATCAGCGCCTTGCCGATGGGAGAGGTGACGGATATCTTGCTTTTGCCGATGTCCGATTCGTAAGGACCGACGAGCTGGTACTTGACGACGTTGCCCGTGTGGATTTCTTCCATTGAGACGGTGGCCCCGAAGACGACCTTGTCATCGGAAAGCTGTGTGATGTCGATGATCGTCGAGGTAGCGAGGTTGTTCTCCAACTCCTGCATCTTTCCGTGCAGGAAGGCCTGCCTTTCTTTGGCGGCCGCGTATTCGGCGTTCTCGGATAGATCGCCGTGTGACCTGGCTACTTCGATGTCTCTGATGTTCTCCGGGATAAGGACCGTCTTGATCTGTTCCAGGTCCTTCTTCAGCTTCTCAAAGCCTTTGCGCGTTATGGGTGTCTTATGCATCAACTTCCTCACTACGAGATTACGGGTTGAGGCCATGGCGGGCCTTAATAAAATACATACCCCACAGTGGTAGCTGCGGGGTAGCGTTTGTTCCATATGGCTTGAGAGACATCTAGTAAAGAAATGGACCGCTGTCAAGAGGATTTAGCTCTGCTTGCCATGGCACACCAACTGTGTTAGAGAAAATACTCTGGAAGGACGAGAAATGATCGACAGATATAACAGGGATATCAATTATCTGCGGGTTTCAGTAACGGATCGGTGCAATCTGCGTTGCCAGTACTGTATGCCCAAAGAAGGCGTCTCTTCCGTAGGCCACCACGACATCCTCCGTTACGAAGAAATTGAGCGTATCGTAGCGATCGCCACCCATATCGGAATCACTAAGGTGAGGATCACGGGCGGCGAACCTTTAGTGCGCCGCGGGATTGTGGATTTCATCCGCGGCATAGGTGATATCGAAGGGATCTCGGACATAAGCCTGACAACAAACGGTATCCTTTTGTCCTCTTATGCGGAGGCACTTCACAACGCGGGAATCCGGAGGATAAATGTCAGTCTGGATTCCCTCAATGCAGAGAAATACCGGGAGATCACCAGGGGCGGGGAGCTCAATACGGTTCTGCGCGGGATCGAGGAGGTTTACTCTCTCGGTTTTTCCCCCATCAAGATCAATGTAGTGGCGATCAAGGATTTCAATGACGACGAGATCCTCGATTTTGCCTCTCTCACCATCGACAGACCTTATGAGGTACGATTTATAGAACTGATGCCTTTGGGCAAGGCAAGTACCTTGAACCTTGGTCGGCACCTTTCCAACAAGATCGTCCTTGAGCGGATCGGCGCCGCGCACCGGTTGGAGACATTGAATGGCAAGAGGAACGTTACCGACGGTCCGGCGCGGCGTTACCGGATCGAGGGTGCTGCAGGCGAGATCGGTTTCATCAGCCCCGTGAGCTCGCACTTCTGTCAAAGCTGCAACCGCCTCAGGCTCACTGCCGACGGCCATTTGCGCTCCTGCCTCCTGCTGGATGAAGAGATCGATCTTAGAGGCCATCTTCGCTCCGGCTGCAGCGATGCAGATCTGGAACAGTTGATTCTTTCGGCCATTGCCAACAAACCCATGGGGCACGACGTGAACTGCGATGAGGTTCACGTAAAGAAGTGCGTGAAGGACATGTCCTCCATAGGAGGCTAAGATGATTTTCGACCGAGACATGGCTCGCCGTTATGACGACTGGCTGGCGACGCCGGCGGGTCGTTACATGGATAAGCGCGAAAAAGGTCTGATCCTTAGTCTCGTGAATCCGCGTCCGGGCGAGCGGCTGTTAGACGTCGGCTGTGGCACGGGCGAGCATCTCCTTCTCTTCAGGGAGCAGGGGTGCGACGTTACCGGTTTGGAACCTTCAGCCCCGATGCGGGAAATCGCCATCAGGAAGCTGGGGGCGCGCTTTCCCATCCAGGAAGGGGTTGCCGAGGATCTTCCCTTTTCCGACAACGAGTTCGACATCGTCACCCTCATCACTACGCTGGAGTTCGTCACCGATCCTGTCAAGGCCATTGCCGAGGCAGCGCGCGTCTCGCGCGACCGTGTCTTCATCGGAGCGCTTAACTCCCTTTCTTTTCTCGGAACGCGACGAAAACTGGCGGGACTCTTCGTACCC
>JAQULV010000252.1 GCA_028718405.1 Smithellaceae bacterium | reverse complement strand
GTCGCCGGCATCATGGAACATATTGAGGAGGCAGGTATCCATTCGGGTGATTCCGCCTGCGTGCTCCCGCCCATCACCTTCCCCGAGGAACTCCTGGAGACCATCAAGAAACAGACAAAGATGATCGCGACGGAGCTCAAGGTCGTGGGCCTCATGAACATCCAGTACGCCATCAAGAACGGTATTCTTTACGTCCTGGAGGTCAACCCGCGGGCTTCGCGGACGGTACCTTTCGTCAGTAAGGCGATCGGTGTTCCCTTAGCGAAGCTGGCCACAAAGGTCATGTTGGGAAAGACTCTGAAAGAATTGGGCTTCACGGAAACCATCTTTCCGAAACATATAGCGGTGAAGGAAGCCGTCTTCCCCTTTAACCGTTTTCCGAACGTGGACATCCTTCTGGGGCCGGAAATGAAATCCACAGGGGAGGTCATGGGAATCGACCACTCCTTTGGGCTTGCTTTCGCCAAGTCGCAGATGGCCGTCGGTTTTAAGATCCCGCTTTCTGGAAAGGTATTTATCAGCGTTCACGATCTCCACAAGGAAAGGATTGTTCCAATTGCCCACTCCTTCCGCGAGATGGGTTTCGACATCGTGGCCACCCGTGGCACAGCGGAATACCTGAAGGGGCACGGTGTCCCCGCAGAGATGATTTATAAAGTGAGCGAAGGCAGGCCGCACATCCTTGATGCCATCAAAAACGGGGAGATCCAGCTGGTTATCAACACAAGTGTCGGACGCCGCTCGACCCTTGATGCCTATCACTTGCGTCGCGGTGCCCTCGTTTATAACATCCTCTACACGACAACCCTCTCCGGGGCGCGGGCGCTGGTCGAGGCCATCGCCGCGCTGAAGAAGGAAGAATGGGGGGTGGCACCACTCCAGGAGTACCACCAGAGATAGAGGCAGGTGCAGCTTAAACGTAAAAGGGGAAGGTCGGTGGATATGAAGGACGATCTAATGAGCGAGGATAGACCCCGCGAGGAATGTGGGGTTTTTGCCGTCTACGGCCATGAAGAGGCGGCCCGCGTGGCCTACTTCGGGTTGTACGCTCTCCAGCACCGGGGGCAAGAAAGCGCCGGTATAACCACTGCCGACGGCTGTCAGGTCTGGAGCCATAAGGGCGTGGGACTGGCCTCTGAGGTCTTCCGTGAAGAAACTTTAGCCAAGCTGCCCGGTCATCTCGCCATTGGCCACGTTCGCTACTCGACCACCGGTTCCTCCGTCCTGTCCAACGCACAACCTTTCCTGGTTCACTACGCCGACGAGTACTACGCTCTAGCTCACAATGGGAACCTGATCAACGCCCACCTTCTTCGCACCGAGCTCGAAGACAAGGGTTCGATCTTCCAATCCACCATGGACAGCGAGGTCATCATCCATCTCATGGCGCCTTATCTAAGGATCAGCCTTGAGGAAGCCCTATCGAATGCCATGCGCCGGATCGAGGGTGCCTACAGCGTCGTTATGCTCACCCGTAACCAGATCATCGCCATGCGCGATCCCCGCGGTTTCCGGCCGCTCTGTTTGGGAAAGTTAAATGGCGGCTGGGTCGTCTCGTCGGAGACCTGCGCTTTTGATCTCGTGGGCGCCAAGTACATCAGAGATGTCGACCCAGGAGAGATCGTCGTCATTGACGAAAGGGGCATTCACAGCATCACCCCCATTTCTGCGGTGAAACCCTCCCACTGTATCTTTGAGCTTATATATTTCGCGCGTCCCGACAGCAATATCTTCGGCCAAAACGTCTATCTCTTCCGTAAACGTCTGGGACACGAGATGGCCCGGGAATATCGCCCCGAAGTCGACCTTGTGATGCCCTTCCCGGATTCGGGCAACTACGCGGCCATAGGTTATGCCGAGGAGAGCGGCCTCCCCTTCGAGATGGGAATGATCAGGAATCACTATATAGGTCGCACCTTTATCCAGCCCACGCAGCCGATGCGCGATTTCGGCGTGCGGGTGAAACTGAACCCCGTCCAGGCCCTTCTTTCGGGAAAGAAGGTCCTAATCGTCGAGGACTCTATCATCAGAGGAACTACCAGCCGGAACCGCGTTAAGCAGCTCCGCGAAATTGGGGCCAAGGAAATTCATATGGCTGTTAGCTGTCCCCCCACCCGATTCCCCTGTCCCTACGGGATCGACTTTTCTTCCAAAGGCGAGTTGATCGCCACTCAAAGGGAAAGTGAAAAGGCTATCGCCAAGTTCATTGGGTTGGACAGCCTCCATTACCTTTCTTTGGAGGGGATGGTCAAGGCCACGGGAAAGCCTGCGGATAACTTCTGCCTGGCCTGCTATAATGGCGATTACCCGCTGCAGCCACCTACAGATTTCGGCAAGTTCTGCCTGGAAACAATTAAATAGGGTTTACCTCGCGAGAGAAACCATTCCATCTCAATAAAAGAGAACAGGTGGCCGCTAGGCAGGCGTACAGCAGAATCACCACCCAGAAGGAAAAAGAAGTCCCCAGAGGATAATCAGCGTAAGTGAAAAAGCCGAAAACCGACCAGTTGAGAAATTCCGCCGCCAGGAAAAAGAGAGTTGAAAGGAGGATCGACCAGGCAAGCGCGTGGGCGGACAACAACCAGTTGACCATCATCAGCCAGGCGAACCCTAACAAGTGAACGGGTATACTCCATTGCCAGGGCTCAACTGTTGTGAAGGTCCAGATATTTATCAAAAATCTCGGATTGCCTAACGTGATCTCCGCCAGGAAGACCATGATGGCATAAACGACAAAGGTGGAAAGAATATTCTTGCTCTGCATAGAGATTCTCCTTCCTTGAACTTGTGCTTTAATCAAATTGTCTATTCCCCAAAATTCATTTCATCAATATTTTTGACAGGGCAGTAATCTTATTTAACCCGAAAGTCAGGGCTGTGGCGAGAGACTTTCCCTCTTTTGCAATAAATATCAGTGAACTATATTTTTTCTGGCACTTTTCTGATCTCGCTGACGGCACAAGATCATAGTTCTTCTTTGCAATAATACATGGAATTTATTTTAATTTTCACCCTAACCCTTTGGCGTTTCTTTTTTGTACAAATTTGCACTATTGTTTATATGATTATACATAAATGTTTCAGAATAATCTTGCTGTAAACTTGGGTAAACTACCTGATCCTCCTTCTCTGTTCGCAAAAGAGATTTTTATACCATCACAAAATTGGTCATTTCTCTCCTTTTCAGAACAAATTGCACTCAACGGGAATATCGCCGTTTAGTTAAGCATATAAATTAAAAAAAGTTTTATCCCTCACCTCTCTTTATGTCCCTAGGCAACGAGAGAAATATCCTCTTCTTTTGTTAATACAAATTTGCGCTTTTGGCTCCCATTTTGCAAATTGAATGGGCCTTATCCGCTTCAGGTGAACACCGGGGACTCGTTGTCCTCAATTAATTATTCCGAAGAGATATAACAAGCCATGAATATTGATGAAGAATTTAAAAGAATTGCGGGCGGTATACGGATCATAGAGCGAACCGAAGAAAAGGAGCTCTATAGCCACGACATCGGCGATGTGCCGCCGCTCATGACAAAAACGTTGTTTGACACCCAGCCGACATTCGTCGTCCAGCCAAAGAACCTCGAGGAAATTAAGGCAATCCTCTCTTTCGCCAACGAAAAGAAGGCCCCTGTAATTCCTCGTG
>JAQULV010000251.1 GCA_028718405.1 Smithellaceae bacterium | reverse complement strand
ATCTCATATCGAAACCGACGCCGTTGTCCTTCACGTAATAGACGCTCCGGCTCTCCTGTCTGTATCCCCCCAATTCCACCCGGGGCTCCTTCCGGTCTCGCGTGAATTTCAGAGCATTGGCAATGAGATTCGAATACACCTGTCGGATCATCGTGGGGTCGCCGTAGGCGGAAGGAAGATCACAGACGGCCATCCTGGCATCCGACCCCACATCGATGCCGGTCAACTCCTGGCAGACGCCATGCACCAAGTTATTCATGTCCAAGGGTAGCATATTTATTTCACGCCGCCCCACCCTTGAGAAGGCGAGCAGGTCGTCGATGAGCTTGGCCATCTTGATCGCACTTTCTCTAACGATGTGAAGGTAGTTCTTACCTGTATCGTCGAGCTTGTCTTCATAATCTTCCAGCAGGGCGATGGAAAAACCGTCGATGCCACGCAGGGGCGCACGCAGATCGTGAGATACTGAATAAGCAAAGGACTCCAATTCACGATTGGCGGCTTCGAGATGAGCCGTCCTTTCAGCAACTCTTCGCTCCAGCTCTTCGTTTATCCTCCTGATCTGCTCCTCCGCCAGTTTCCGCTCCGTGATATCCTGCCCTTGGGTAATGGTAGCGATCAGGGTTTTGCCATCTTCGGCATAGATGTTGGCCGAATTCCAGAGCACAATCCTGCTCTGACCGTTCTTACAGATTACCGTAATCTCGGTCGAACAATCCTGCGCCCTGCCCAGGTCCTCTTCGACATTTTCCCGATGCGGAAAAAGTATGCCTATCTTCTGCCCGATCACCTCCGTAGCGCTATAACCGGTAGTCCGTTCGAAGGCATGGTTTACCCTAGTTATTCGTGCATCCCGTCCCCAGACAATAATCGGGGCATTGGCATAGTCCAACAGCTCCTCAAGATAGTCCCTCGCCTCTCTTAGTTCTTCCTCCAACCTCTTTCTTTCTATGGCGTAGCTTATCGAGTGAACAAGAAGATTACCGTCCACCTGCCCTTTGATGAGATAATCCTGCGCTCCCGCCTGAACCGCTCTGATACCCAAGCTTTCGTCGGCCATACCTGTGAAGACGACAACTGGAAGTTGAGGAGCGGCACTGCATATCTTGTTTAAGGATTCAATCCCCTGGCTGTCCGGAAGACCTAAATCTAAGAGGACAAAATCCACGTTCCCGGACCGCAGGCGTTCCAGTCCTTCGGAGAGCCTCTCTACTCGCTCCACTTCGAGCTTCGATGCTCCCGCTTCAACAAGCATCTCCTTGATGAGACGCGCATCGCCAGGATTGTCCTCTATAAGGAGAATCTTTGCAGGTTTCGTTTGCACTTACAGCTGTGTCCCTTTCGGAGGCAATTTCACGATCGTAAGCCAGAAATCATCGATGGCCCGCACTACGTCAATGAACCGGTCGAGATTCACCGGTTTGGATATATAGCAGTTCGCATGCAGGTTATAGGCCCTGATCACGTCCTCTTCCGCCTTAGAGATCGTCAGGATGACGATGGGGATCGTCTTCAATGCTGGATCTTCCTTAATCTCGCTCAGCACCTCGCGACCGTCCTTTTTGGGCAGATTGAGGTCCAGAAGCACGAGGTCCGGACGCGGCATATCCCGATACTTCCCCTGTTTCTTTAAGAACTGGATGGCCTCCACTCCGTCCATGACGACGAAGAGATTGTTCTTTATCTTGGCGTCCTTCAGGGCCTCTTGGGTCAGCCTTATATCTCCTGGATTGTCTTCCACCAGAAGGATATCGACCGTCTTCGCAAACATCTCGTCGTTCATCTCTTAATCCTCCTTTGCCGGTATGGTGAATGAAAAGGTTGCCCCCTTGCCAAGCTCAGATTCCACCCAGATCCGCCCCCCGTGTCTCTCTACAATTCTTTTGCAAACCGCCAGCCCGATGCCTGTTCCTGAATATTCGTTTTTGCCGTGGAGGCGCTGGAAGATGACGAAGATACGCTCGAAATACTCCGGGGCTATACCTATACCGTTGTCCTTGACCGAAATGACCCATTCGTCTTCTTTCTTCTCCGCGCCAATATGAATGACGGGACGATCCTTGCCGTGAAATTTGATCGCGTTGGCGACCAGGTTCTGAAAGACCTGTCCCAGTTGTGACTCATCAGCCATAACGACGGGCATGTCATCGTTGGTAATGATCGCTCCTTCATCCTCGATGGCCTTCGCAAGATTGATAATCGTCTGTCCCAATACCTTATGTAGATCCGTTCTCTCGAAGGAGCTTCCCCTGGTACCGACGCGAGAATAAGCAAGCAGATCGTTGATCAACCTCTGCATCCGGACGGCACCGTCCACAGCATAGTTTATGAATTCATCGGCATCGGCGTCAAGTTTGCCTTTGTAGCGTTTTTCCAGCAATTGCGTAAAACTCGCGACCATTCGCAGCGGTTCCTGCAAGTCATGGGATGCCACGTAGGCAAAGCGCTCCAGCTCGGTATTTGCCCTCTGCAATTCATCCATAGCTTGCCTTATTTCCTGCTCCATCCGTCTCGTTTGCGTTACGTCACGGGCAATGGCAAACAGTCCGGCGACATTTCCCCTCTCGTCGTTATAGACGGTGGCATTGAACAGCACCGGCGTCTCGTGCCCTTGTCGGTGCCTGAAGACCAGCTCCAGGTCTCTCACCTTCTTCTTCTGATAGACATTCTTCAGCCCCGCCGCCGCCTTTTCCGGTTCTGTGAAATACTGCGAGACCTCCGACCCGATTAACATTTCCCGCGTAACGCCGGTTATCTCTGTCATCATGGCGTTGACGTCCGTTATCTTTCCATCAGGATCGACTATGACGAACGGATCGAGGCTCGTCTCGATCAGACTCCGATTGTAGGCACTGGCCGCCTTCACCGCTTGTTCCATGAGTATCCGGTCGGTGATGTCGCGCGCGATTGCCGCATAACCCGTCACGTTTCCCGCCGCATCCTGCGTCGGAGATATCGTCAGCGATGCATAGATTACCTTGCCATCCTTCCGTAGCCGCCTCGTTTCATAATGCTCGATTCGTTCACCCCTTTGCATCTTGGCGATGATATAATTGAATTCTTGTTGGTTGTCCGGTGGGATTAGAGCGGCCAGTGATTTACCCACTATCTCTTCATGGGTGTAACCGTACATCTTCTCCGCCCCCCGGTTCCAGCTTACGATCGTGCCTTCCAACGTTTCAGCAAGGATGGCGTCATCGGAGTTCTCCACGATGGCGGCCAGCCGCGCTCGCGTTTCTTCCGCTTTGATCCGTTCCGTGATATCGCGTGCGGCGATGAAGAGGCCGACCACCTCCCCAGCCTCGTCCCTATATACGGAGCCATTGATGACCACTGGTGTCGCGCGGCCATTCGCATTTCGTAGCTCCACATCAAAATCACGGATTTCCCCTTCCTCCAGTACCTCCCCGTATGCCTTCCCTATGCGCTCAGGAGAAGTAAAGTACTTATCGCTCGCGAGGTCAGACCCGACAAGGTCTGCACGGCTGTGGCCCGTTATCTCTTCCATCGCCGAGTTGACGTCTGTTATCTTCCCTTGGAGGTCGAGTACGATAATTGGATCGAGATTCGATTCAATAAGGTTTCGATTATAGATATTGGCCCTCTTCAGGCCTTCTTCCGCTTCCTTCCTGGTTTCTATCTCTCGCTGC
>JAQULV010000250.1 GCA_028718405.1 Smithellaceae bacterium | reverse complement strand
GACCTTCCTGAGCTCGGAGATTCCCTCTTCGGCCTGGATATTGCGCTTCTTGCCTTCGAACTGAAAAGGTTTGGTGACGACGCCTACCGTAAGTATCCCCAACTCCCTGGCCACGTCGGCAACCACCGGGGCGCCACCTGTGCCGGTGCCGCCGCCCAACCCGGCGGTGATGAAGACCATGTCGGCGCCCTCCAGGTGTTCTCTGATCGAGTCCTTCGTTTCCAAGGCGGCGTTTCTTCCCACCTCAGGGTTGGAGCCCGCTCCCAAACCCTTAGTTACCTCGGCGCCGAGCTGGATCTTGATGGGCGCCGGAGAGTTCTTCAGGGCCTGGGCGTCGGTATTGGCCGCCGCAAAATCCACACCCTGGAGGCGGTAGGAGATCATCGTGTTAACGGCGTTGCCTCCCCCACCTCCGATGCCGATCACCTTGATCTTGGCCGAATTCATTGCACGCGCTTCCGCTAGTTCAAACATAGCTTTTCCTCCCCCTAAAAGAATTCCAAAATCCATTTCCTGATACGTTCCATCGAACTACCGAACATCTTTCTTTCCCTCTTAAAGAGGACTTCCCGTGATTGTTGCCTGCTGCCGTATAAAACCAGCCCCACGCCCGTAGCGTACAGGGGGCTGTTGATCACATCCTTAATACCGCCCACACCCATGGGGCGGCCGCGGCGCACGGGGGCGGTGAATACCTGCTCGGCCAACTCGGCGATCCCGTCCATGATGGCCGTTCCACCGGTAAGGACAACGCCAGCTGGAGGTATGTCTTCACTGCCGCCCTTGATAATTTCCTTGTAAGCGAGGTTCAGAATCTCATCGACCCGGGCCTCGATGATCCTGCCCAGGATCTGGCGGGAAACCTCCCGCGGCTCGCGACCTCCCACGCTGGGGACCTCGATGGCCTCCTCCTTCGGAATCATTTGGCTGAAGGCGCATCCGTACTTCATCTTGATCTTTTCCGCTTCCAGGGCGGGGGTGCGGAGCCCCGTAGCGATGTCGCTCGTGATGTAATTGCCGCCCACGGGGATCACCGCCGCGTGCCTGATGCTGCCCTCGGAAAAGACGGCGATGTCGGTCGTGCCGCCCCCGATGTCGAGGAGCACAACGCCCAGGTCCTTCTCGTCGGGGCTCAGAACCGCCTCCGAAGCCGCCAACTGTTCCAAGACGATCTCGTTAATGTCCAGGCCCACGCGGTTGACGGACTTCACGATGTTCTGAATCGAGGCGGATGCGCCGGTAATGATATGGACCTTAGCTTCAAGCCGAACGCCCGACATCCCCACCGGATCGCGCACCCCGTCCTGGTCATCGACGATAAACGTCTGGGGCAGGGAATGGATGATCTCGCGGTCTTGGGGGATGGCTACCGCTTTGGCCGCCTCGACGGCCCGCGCCACATCGTCTTCGTCCACCTCGCGCCCCTTGACGGCAACGATACCCAGACTGTTCTGGCTCTTGATGTGCCCGCCGGCGATGCCCGCGTAAGCGGAGCCTATTTCGCACCCGGACATATGTTCGGCTTCCTCCACCGCCTTCCTGATCGACTCCACGGTGCTGTCGATGTTGATCACGACGCCCTTGCGGAGCCCCTCGGAGGGGTGGGAACCGATGCCGATAATGTCCAGGCCGCCTTCGGTGATCTCACCGACGACGGCGCAGGTCTTGGTGGTGCCGATATCCAATCCGACGATTACGTTTCCCTTCTTCCCCATAGAGTTCACCTTCTAAGTTCTGTATTTCTTATCCGTGCCCGTCGGCGGAGCGGGACCGATGAAATCCTTTCTCTCCACCGTGACCTTCGTCGGATCGCTGAGGTCGATCTTGAGAAAGCGCTGATTAAGGCTCCGACGTTCCAGGTCGGCGATAACCGGCAACATCCTTCTCAACTTGTTCTGGTAGTTGTCAAAGCCCAGACGGATACAAAGTCCCGTGTCCGTGAAGAGCGAGAGACCGAAGGCTTCGGTGCCGCTGACCTCGGAGACCCGGCTGATGTGCGGAAACGTTTTTTCGCTCGCCAAACACCCCAGCAATTTAAGTGCTTCCTTTCTCAGTTTCAGGCTGTCGCAGCCCGTGAGAACAGGAAGATCTACGTCGTCACCGTAATCGAAAGGCTTAAAGATGTTTCCTTCCGCGTCCATGAGATAGAGCCTCTGGTTCGTCTTCAAGAGCGCCAACGCCTTTCTCTCCTTAACATCCACGACCAGACGATCGGGCAGTTCCCTGCCTACGAAGACCTCTTTCACCCAAGGGTTGCTGCTTACCCGACGGGCGATGGCCTCGCCGTTCACCGCGAGCAGATTTTGTGTCGGCTTCACATCGGCCAATGTCAGGATATCCTTTTCCGTCAACTCACGACAGCCGCGGACGACGGTTTCTTTGATGGTGAAGTACGGGAAACTCACCGCGAGATTGAAAGCAAGAATGAGCAGGACGACCGGAACGGTGATCGCCACAAGCAGCAACACGGACGTCAAGGCATCCCGCCCGATGTTTCCTGAGCGCCTTTTGAGGCGGTTCTTTCGGGCCGACCAGCGGGTGTTACCGAGGGACCGCTGGCGGCTGGAGCCCGCCCTTCTTTTCAACAGCCTAATTTCCAACGACCTTGACCTCTGTTTCCAGGGAGATGCCCGTTTCCTTTTTTACCTTCTTGCTTATCGTTTCGATGAGCGCCACGACGTCGGCGGCCTTGGCATGTCCTAAGTTCACAATGAAGTTTCCATGCTTTTCCGAAACCTGCGCATCGCCAACCCGCGTTCCCTTAAGACCCAACTCTTCGATGATCTTCCCGGCCGGCTTGTCTTTCGGGTTTTTGAAGATGGAGCCGGCATTGCGGAATTCCAGGGGGTGTTTCTGCTTGCGCAGTGCCAGTATCTCGGCGATTCTCTCCTTGATCTTATCGGACCGGCCGCGGCGCAGCCCAAAGGCCGCTTCCAGGATTACTTCTCCCTCTTTCAATTCCAGGTTACGATAGGAGAAGGAGAGGGCATGTCTCGCGACGCGGCTGATCTTGCCGCTTGTGTTCATAAGCGTTGCCCACAGCAGGACATCCTTGATCTCGCTTCCGTAGGCGCCGGCGTTCATCTTCACCGCACCGCCCGCGGTCCCGGGGATACCGGCGCAGAATTCCATCCCCCCCAAGCTCTCCCGGAGCGCAAGATTAACGATCTCGGACAGTGGCACCCCGGCCTCGGCGCGGATCGTCACTGCACCGTCGGCCGCCGTTTCCTTCTTCACGCCGCGCAATCCCTTCAGGCAGATCAGAGCTCCCCGGTATCCCTTGTCGGTGACAATGAGGTTCGTCCAGTTGCCTACGGGCAGGAAAGGAATCCTCTCTTCTTTGAACAAGACGACGATCTTTGTCAGCTCCAGAACGTCCAGGGGGAAGACGATGATGTCGGCCGGTCCCCCGACGCCCATGGAGGTATAGCGACCGGCGAGCTCTCCAAACAGAACGGTACCTTCCGTGAGGTCGCGTAGACGCTGCTGTAATCGCTCGGACGAGGTCATGTCGCGGCTCCCGTTTTGGCCAAAAATTCCGGCCCGATCTTCCAGACGTTTCCCGCGCCTAAGGTGATGATGACGTCACCCGGCCGGGCGATGTCCAGCAAGTGCTCGACGATCTTTTCGGGTGCCGATATGTAACTCACGTCGCGGTGTCC
>JAQULV010000249.1 GCA_028718405.1 Smithellaceae bacterium | reverse complement strand
GAGTGTGGAGCGGATGGAGATCTTCCTTAACTCCGGCCAACTGTAGGGCGGGTCCATGGACGACAATAGCATGACCTTGCTGAAGGGATTGACGAGGGCGACAAAGTACGCCGAGATTGTAAGAACCAAGAAATAATCCATGCACCTCTCCCGTAAGATGGATGTTATTTTATAGCGTAAAACACCCGGAACAGGAATATAAAAGATGTCCGAAGGCGTCGCAAAATTGCATTTGGATTTACGGCCGAAATCTAGTACACTGCGCGCGATATAGAATCGCAGACAAGGATCGTTCCTCGATGAATTCCACCCGCATGAGCAATATCCTCTTCTTCACGCTACTGGGCGTGGTTACAGTGACATTCCTCTACGTCCTGCGCCCTTTCTTCTTTCCCATCTTCTGGGCGGCGGTGCTTGCCAGTATTTTCGAACCGCTTCACAAGCGGATTGCCGGCAAGTTGGTCTATCCGGATCTGGCCGCGTCGGCGACGCTGCTCACGATTATTCTGATCATCATTATCCCCTCAGTGATCATCGGCTCCCTGCTCCTGCGGGAATCAATAGAAATATACAATTCTCTGGGCGCGGCAAACGGCGGAGATTTTGAGCAGAGTATCAAGGGCTTCTTGAACACGATCCAGCACGATGTACTGGTACTGCGATTGCACATCGATGAAGCGGTCGTTGCCGAGAAGGTTTCTGAGATCGCCCGCGGCATTGCCAACTATATACTGGTCAGCCTTACCGATCTTACCCAGAACACACTGATTTTTCTGTTGCAGTTCGCCGTGATGCTCTACACCCTTTTCTACTTCATCCGCGACGGCGAGCACTTCTGGGAAATGGCGGTTGGAATTATCCCTCTGGGCAAGGGTCGCGAGAGGATACTGTCGGAAAGGTTCGTCCGGACTGCTAAATCAACCCTGAAGGTGACCGTCATCATTGGTGGTCTTCAGGGTCTCTTCGGCGTCGGCCTACTCTATCTGATGGGCGTCGAAGATGCCGTCGTCTGGGGGGTCCTGATGGTGTTGGCCTCCATTCTGCCTTCAGGAAGCATCATCATCTGGGGGCCTATCGGACTCGTGCTGCTCGTTACGGGCTACATTTGGGAAGGGATCGTGGTCCTGGCCGCCTTTTCCGTATTCATCGCCATCGTAGACGCCTACCTGCGTCCCCGGCTCGTGGGAAAGGATATCGAGATCCACCCGCTTCTCATCTTTCTTTCCACCTTCGGCGGCATGGCGATCTTCGGTATTTCGGGATTTGTAATCGGTCCAGTGATTGCGACGCTGTTTCTGGCCATCTGGAAGATGCACGAAGACTACTACGAAGATCAACTATCCTGATTGCCTACCGGCAGATGATTCCCACACCCTCATAAATTATCGCTGAGATCAGGGCCGCGGCCGGTATCGTCATAATCCAGGCCCAGACGATATTACCCGCCACCCCCCAGTGTACCGCCGTCATCCTCTTGGTGGAACCCACGCCCACGATCGCACCGGTTATCGTATGGGTCGTACTGACCGGTATCCCTCCCAGTGAGGCTCCGATGATGGCAATAGCCGCTGCCGTCTCCGCAGCGAATCCCCCCATGGGCCGCAGCTTGGTAATCTTGGTGCCCATTGTTTTCACGATCCGCCATCCGCCGGACATGATGCCCAAGGCGATGACTGTGTAGCAGGTAATGATGACCCAGAAGGGCACGTAGAAGGTGGGCCCCAAAAGCCCCTTGCTGTAAAGGATGATCGCGATGATCCCCATAGTCTTTTGTGCATCGTTGGTGCCGTGGCCCATACTATAGACGGCAGCGGAAAGGAGCTGCAGTTTCCGGAACAACTTCTCGGAGCGCGCCACGTTCGACCTGCGGCTGAGATTGAGAACCAGTGCCATGATCGTAAGGCCCAGGACCATACCGATGGCCGGCGACAGGACGATGAAGGCCGTAACTTTGAGGATCCCCGACCAGACGAGCGTTGCCGTACCGCCTTTCACCAGCCCAGCGCCGATCAGCCCGCCGATCAGGGCATGGGAAGAACTGCTCGGCAAACCGAAATACCAGGTAATGATGTTCCAGATGATGGCGCCTCCCAGGGCTGCCAGGATAATATAGTTGTCGACAATGGCCGGGTGGACGATACCTGTGCCGATGGTCTTTGCCACGGGAACGCCGATAAAAAAAACGGCGGCAAAATCGAAAAATGCCGCCCAGAGGACCGCGTAGCGCGGAGGCAAAACGCGGGTGGAAACGATGGTCGAGATGGCATTGGCCGAATCGTGGAAGCCGTTCAAGAAATCGAAGAACAGGGCGATTACGACCAAGACAACGACGAAGGTCAGAGAATCAGCCATTTTTCAGGACGATGCCTTCAGCGATGTTGGAAACATCCTCACAGACGTCAAGGGCCTCTTCTATGAGTTCGGAGATCTCCTTCCATTTGATGAGTTCGATGGGGTCTTTCTCTTCCTGGAACAACTTGGCTATCGTATTGCGCAGGATGACATCGCCTTCATTTTCGTAAGTGTTGACCTCTACGCAGGCATCCAGGATCATCGCCGCATTCTTCATATCGCGCAAACCGTGGACGATCAGTTTTACCTTGGCGATTGCCTTGTTCAGAATCCTTGCCTGCTGGATACTCTCCGGCATCGGCTGCTTCACGCGATAGAGGACCATTCGGACCGCCGAGGCCTCAATCATGTCCATGATGCTGTCCATCTTGTTCACTAGGGCATAGATGTCCTCGCGATCCAGGGGGGTAAGGAAGGTCTTGTGCATCTTTTCGTAGGTGCGGTGGGTGATGACGTCCGCTTCGTGCTCGATCTCCTTGAGTTTCGAAATCTTAGGTTCAAGGGAATCGTAGTTCTGAAGCATATCCAAGAAGTATTTGCCGCCTTCTTCTATCTTGTCGGCCAATTCTTCGAAGTGATCAAAGAACTTCTCTTCTTTGGGAAAGAATCGCATGTTGTCACGCTCTCCAGGGTTGAAGTTTATTGTACGTCCGCTTTTCAAGGAGCCGCACAGCCAGCCGCCGAATTTGGGAACCCATGTACCCAATAATTGGGAAAATTGCAATAGCCTTTTGTCAGACCTGGGGGACACCGCCGCGGAACATGAAGTAGGCGGCGCCGACGAGACACAGGCCGGCCCAGAGGTAGTCCAATCTCAGGGGCTGCTTCATGTAAACGTAGGCAAAACAAGCAAAGACGACCATTGTGATCACTTCCTGAATCACCTTTAGCTGGCCGAGATCGTAATAACGAAAACCGATCCGATTGGCCGGCACCTGGAGGACATATTCGAAGAAAGCGATCCCCCAACTCACCAGGATGACCAGCAGAAGCGGTCTGTTGTTCATGTTCTTCAGATGGCCGTACCAGGCAAAGGTCATGAAGAGATTCGATAAAAAGAGCAGCGCTACAGGTTTTAACACGTCTAATCTATTTCCTCCTCACAGAACGAGCTTACCTTTATAGTAGGTGTCTCGGACCGCCTTCGCCTTCTCTTTTGCCCAGGCATCTAGCCCCATCTTCTTGATGAGGCAGAGGTTGAAGTCCTTGGTGTTGTGGGGCCGCTGAGCAGCCAGGTCGGCCATAGGGTGGATGTTGTCGCAGGGAAAGTCTTGACACTCACAGCAGAAATCCAGACCCTTGGCGGTAATGCAGCGGA
>JAQULV010000248.1 GCA_028718405.1 Smithellaceae bacterium | reverse complement strand
ATCAAGGACATCGCCTATAAGAACGGCGTTGGAGCAGATCTGGCGGAGGGCGTCAAGGCAATGTCTAAAAAGTACGGCGGCGAGGATTTCGCCCCACATGCCAAGGGCCTGGAGATGGCGGCATACGAACCTCGCGGAGCCGTGGGCCACGGCCTTGGCTACGCGACGGCCAACCGCGGGGCCTGCCACTTGGACGGCGGCTACCTGATCTACTTCGAAGCGACGGGTCCGGTCCTGCTCAACCCGACACATTGGCGCTCCAAGGCCGGTTGGGCCATCTTGGATCAGAATCTGCTCTCGGCGATCAGCGCGGGAGGAAACTGCCTGTTCACCTCCTGGACCTTCATTCCCGGTCCCGCCTATAAGGTGCCGAACAGCAAGATCCTGTCCGCCGTCATCAGCAAGGTCCTCACTTACGCCTGGGCCTCCATCGACGGGCTGCTCATGATTCCGCCGGCGCTGATGGCGATCCACCTGCCGATGCTGCCCCACTCCAAGGCGTTGAAGTTTGCCACGGGTATGGACATGACCTTTGGCAAGTTCCTGGAGGTGGGGGATCGCGGCTTCAACATGGAGCGGCTTTTCAATCTGAGAGAAGGACTAACCGGCAAGGACGACACGCTGCCGAAACGCTTTACCGATGTGCCGCAGATTCCCGGCAAGGACGCCATGCGCGTCCGCCTGGACAAGATGATGCCCAAATACTACAAACTCCGCGGCTGGGATAAGAACGGCGTTCCCACGGCAAAACGGATGAAGAGACTGGGGATGAGCGACATCGCCTAGGGGAGGATATATAGTTGAACAACAAAGGGCGAGACTAAGAGGTCTCGCCCTTTTTAATTGTCTTCGTGATGCCCGCCGCTATTGTATCTTCCAGGTGGTTCCCGAGGGCGTATCCTTGAGGATGACCCCCATCCCCGCAAGTTCATCCCTGATCTCATCGGCCCTTTTCCACTCCAGGGCCTCGCGGGCCTTTCTTCTCTCGGCAATGAGCGCCTCTATCTTTTCACCCGACACCCCCCGCTTGTTCGCCTCGCGATCGCGATCCTTCCGGAAATATTCATCGGGATCTTCTCGAAGAAACCCCAGAACGGCTCCCAACTCCCGGATGAGGCTGTCGGCGTCCTTCAGAACACGCCATTGTCCGGGAACAACGCTCTTATTCTCTGCGAGATAGCCGTTAACCTGCCTTGCCGCCTCGAAGATGTGTCCCAGGGCCCTGGCCGTATTGAAGTCGTCATCCATGGCCTCGCAGAAGCGCCTCCTGAGGTCGGCCATCCGTTCGGAGAGTTCTTTTGTCTTTTCCGCCGGTGCTGACTCTGGACCGTCCTCAACTGCCAAACGATCCTTCAGGGCCTTCAGAGTCCCGTACAGGCGCTCTAAGGCCAACCTCGCCTCGTGCAGGGTTTCGGCGGAGAAGTCGACCGGACTGCGGTAGTGGCTCTGGAGGACAAACAGGCGCAGGACCTCGGGGTGGTAATCCTTCAGCATGTCGCGGATGGTGGAAAAATTTCCTAGCGACTTGGACATCTTTTCGGCGTTCACCTTGACGAAGCCGTTATGGATCCAGTAATTGGCCAGGGGCAGCCCCGAGGCACCCTCGGACTGAGCAATCTCGTTTTCATGGTGGGGGAAGATGAGATCTTCGCCGCCCCCGTGGATATCGAAGGTGGCACCCAAATACCTCTGGCTCATGACGGAACATTCGATGTGCCAACCGGGTCTTCCTCTTCCCCAGGGGCTCTCCCACCAGGGTTCGTTTTCCTTACTCTTCTTCCAGAGGGCAAAATCAAGAGGGTTCCGTTTATTTTCGTTAACGTCGATCCTGGCGCCCGCTTCCATCTCCTCCAGGCTACGTCGCGAGAGCTTCCCATAAGCGGCGAACTTCTCTACGGCATAGTAGACGTCGCCGTCCCTTTCATAGGCCAATCCTTTATCGATCAACGTTTCGATCAGTTTGATCATGCCGCCGATATTGTCGGTGGCCCGCGGCGTCACGTCCGGCCTCACTACCCCCAGAGAATCCATATCCTCGTTGTGCGCGGCGATAAATTGATCCGCGATGGTCCCGATATCCGTTCCTTCCCGATTGGCGCGCATGATGATCTTGTCGTCAACGTCGGTGAAGTTTTTGACGTACAGGACGTCGGAACCGCGATACCGGAAGTAACGCGCAATGACATCAAAAACAATGGCCGAACGGGCGTGACCGATATGGCAAAGATCGTAGGCGGTGATGCCGCAGACATAGATCCCGACCTTGCCGGAGATAAGAGGCTTGAACTCGTCCTTCTGCCTCGTGAGTGTGTTGTATATCCTGAGACTCATCTTCGCTTCCTGCGTAGCTTACGGATAGAGGGAGATAGCATCGAGCCCTTCATCTTCGGCAAAGCCGCACATCAGGTTCATATTCTGCACGGCCTGTCCGGAGGCACCCTTGATGAGGTTGTCGATGGCTGAAATGATGATCACCCTTCCCGTGCGCTCATCCACGGTGACGCCGATGGCGCAACAGTTGGATCCGCACACAAAGGATATGTCGGGAAAAGACCCGGCCTTGAGGACCCGGACGAATTTCTCCCCTTCGTAGAAACTCTGGTAGAGTTCCGTCAGGGCAGCGGCAGAGATGTTCTTTTTTCCGAGATTCGCGTAGATCGTGCTGAGGATCCCCCGCGAAACGGGGAGCAGATGAGGCGTAAAGATCACCTGGAGCGTCTCTCCCGCCAGGTTGCTTAACTCCTGTTCAATCTCCGGGGTGTGACGATGCTGGGCCACCTTGTAGGCCTTGAAGGCACCTTCAGCCTCGCAGAAGAGGGTTCCCACCTGGGGCTCCCGTCCCGCGCCGCTGACACCAGATTTGGAATCGGCTATAATCGAGGACGGATCGATGATTCCCGCTTTCAGCGCCGGGGCCAGACCCAAAATGATGCTCGTGGGATAGCATCCGGGGTTGGCAATGAGCGCCGCCTTCTTCACATCGTCGCGGTAAAGCTCGGTCAAACCGTAGACGGCCTTTTCCATCACCCCCGTCGCCTTGTGTTTGCCGTACCATTTTTCGTAGACCGCCAAGTCCCGGAGGCGGAAATCGGCGCTGAGGTCGATCGTCTTCTTCCCGGCCTCGACGAAGAAAGGCACGACCTCCATGGCCGCCCCGTGGGGCAGGGCCGTAAAGACAACGTCAGAATTTCCCGCCACCTCCGCGGGCGAAGCGTCGATAAAGGAAAGCTTGGTCCAGCCGGTAAGGTGCGGATAGACCTCCGCCACGGGAATCCCGGCGTAGCGCCGCGATGTGACAGCCGAGACCTCCACGCCCCGGTGGCGCAGCAGTATCCTCAACAGTTCCTGGCCAGTGTATCCGCTGGTCCCGTAGATGCCGACCTTGACCATCTGCAATCTCCTTTAATGCGATGGGAAAAGAAAAAAAAGGGAGGCCAGAGGCCTCCCAGGAAGATTCTATCTCTTGGAGAATTGGAAGCGTTTCCGCGCCCCGGGCTGGCCGTATTTCTTTCGTTCCTTCACGCGGGGGTCTCTCGTGAGGAAGCCCGCCCTCTTCAAGACGGAACGCAGTTCCGGATCGTATTCGAGCAGCGCCTTGGAGATACCGTGCTTGACGGCTCCCGCCTGGCCGGACATGCCGCCGCCGCAGACGTTGACGACAAGATCATCATGCGCG
>JAQULV010000247.1 GCA_028718405.1 Smithellaceae bacterium | reverse complement strand
CAAGATCGCCGACACCGATGCGGCATTAGCCAAGGCTATTGCCAAGGTGAAGAACGTCACTCTCGGGTACTTCTTCCATACGTCCGGACAAGAGCTGGCCCATCTTTCCCAGAAGGAGATCGAACAGGCAGCGGAGAACATCTCCTCGTCGCGCTATCAGATGATCCAATCCAAAGGCACCATCGACGACACGGCCTTCGTTCACGCTTACGGCGTGGTTCCCGACCTGACCTCGCTCTCGCAGGCGGCCGAGAACAGCGGCTACTTCAACGCGTTTCCCGACAGCGACGGGACGATCCGCTGGTCTCCCCTCGTCATCAAATACCAGGACAACTACTACGCCTCGATGGCCCTCTCGACACTCCTGCAATACCTGGATTGGCCGATGCTCAGCCTCAACCTCGCCGACTTCGGGGTGGCGGGCATCCAGCTCGGCGACGTCACGATCCCCACCGACGAGGCGGGCAGGCTGCTCGTCAACTACCTGGGACCGGCCAAGACATTCCCCCATTATTCCATCTCTGACATCATCAAGGGACGCTTGGGGCCGGAGCAGTTCAAGGGCAAGATAGCCATCGTCGGTGCCACGGCAACCGGCATCTATGACCTTCGGGTCACGCCCTTCAGTGCCGTCTATCCTGGGGTGGAGATCCATGCGACCGTTATCGACAACATCCTGCATCAAAACTTCCTGAAGCATTCGACCTGGACCTCGTTCATCGATGTGCTGGCCATCATCATCCTGGGCCTCATCACGGGCCTTGTTATCCCGAAACTGAAAGCCGTCCAGGTGATCATTGCCATCCTGGGGCTGATGATCATCTTCGTCGTCGCCAATACCTTCATCTTCGCCCACTACAACGTCTGGTTGAACCTCATCTACCCGGTGCTCACGATGGCGGCAATCTACCTGGGCATCACGGTCTACCGGTATGTGACAGAGGAGAAGGAGAAGAAGAAGATCCGCGGCGCCTTCCAGTATTACCTCACCGCGTCGGTAATCAACGAGATGCTTCAAGACCCATCCAAACTGAAGCTGGGCGGGGACAAGAAGGACCTGTCGGTCCTCTTTTCCGATATCAGAGGCTTCACCACGGTATCCGAGAAGCTGGCACCCGAGGAATTGGTCCACCTGCTCAACGAATATCTGACCGCCATGACCGACATCGTCTTTAAATATGATGGGCTTCTCGACAAGTACATGGGCGATGCGATTATGGCCGTCTACGGCGCCCCCCTGGATCAGCCCGACCACGCCCTGCGCGCCTGTCGCACGGCCATCGACATGATGCAAGAATTGCACAGTCTCCAGAAGAAGTGGAGCTCCGAAGGCAGGCCCGTACTCAATATCGGCATCGGCATCAACAGCGGCGACATGGTCGTGGGCAATATGGGTTCCGAGATGCGTTTCGACTACACGGTCATGGGCGACAGCGTGAATCTGGGTTCCCGCCTGGAAGGAATCAACAAGGAATACGGGACCAACATCGTCATCAGCGAGTACACCTACAAAGCGGTGCAGGATGCCCTCTTCTGCCGCGAGTTGGACGCCGTCCGGGTGAAGGGCAAACACCTGCCCGTCAAGATCTACGAGCTTCTGGGCGACAAACGGGAAACCGCCGATTTGGTCCCCGCTATGAAGATCTTCGAGGAGGGTTTGGCCCATTACCGCACCGGCAGATGGGATGAAGCAATCGCTTCTTTCACGAAGGTCTTGGAGCTTCGTCCTGAAGATCACCCTGCTAAGTGTTACATCGAACGGTGCCGCGAGCTTAAGGAGAACCCGCCGCCTCAACCCTGGGACGGGGTGTTTACCATGACAAGGAAATAGGAATGCCGGGAACCGAGGTCCAGAAATTCAGAAACTGGGTTGAGGTGGAGTTGGAGAACTTCACCCATAACCTGCAAGAGATAAGGAGACTCGTCGGTCCGGAGGTAAAGATTCTCCAGGTTGTCAAGGCCGATGCCTATGGCCACGGGGCTATCGAGATCTCCAATGTCGCCCTGAAGAACGGGGTCTTCGCGCTGGGAGTCGCAAATGCCGACGAAGGCGTGCAGCTTCGCGTCAGCGGTATCACCGCGCCGATCCTCATCCTGGGGCCGTCGACGGAAGGCGAGATCGGCGACATCATCAAGTACAGCCTCACACCCTCCGTATCCGATCTGGGCTTCGCGCAGGAGTTTCAGAAGCGATGCAGGAAGGCCGAGATCAAGGCCTCCATACATCTGGAGGTGGACACGGGCATGGGCCGCGGCGGCATGATGCACGGCGAGGCGCTGGCCATCATCAAAGAGATTACCACCTTTCCCAACATCATTATTGAAGGCATCTTCACGCATCTGGCCGAGAGCGAAATACTGGCCGATTACAACGAGCAGCAATGGCGTGCCTTTCGGGAGCTTCTCGATAAACTGGAAGCCGAAGGGATCGCGATCCCCATCCGCCACATGTCAAACAGCGGCGCCATCCTCAACTATCCCAAGTTCAACCTGAACATGGTGCGGCCGGGTCTCATGTCCTACGGGATATATCCTTCGCCGGAGACAACGGGCAAGGCCGAGCTCATGCCGGTGATGAGCTTCAAGACGAGGGTCGTCCTTATCAAAGAATTTCCCAAGGGGCACAGCATCGGCTACGGCAGATCTTACGTGACGGACAAGACCGCCCGTATCGCCACGATCCCCGTGGGCTACGGCGATGGCTACGGGCTCATCCTTTCCAACCGGGGAGAAGTCCTGATTCGGGGCTGCAGGATGCCGATCGTGGGCCGGATTTCCATGGACATGTGTACCGTCGACGTGAGCGCCTGTCCCAACTGTCAAGTGGGGGACGAGGTCGTTCTCATGGGCAAACAGGGCGATGAGTACATCTCCGCCAACGAGATCGCCCAGAAGGTGCATACGATCAGCTACGACATCCTTTGCGCCCTGGGAAAGCGCGCGCCGCGGGTCTTTCTCCATAAAGGAAGGCCCAATACGGTGGAGCCGCGGTTGCGCCGCATCTTCATCCCCAGCGAGGAAAAGTCCATCAGCCGGATCGATAACATGATCCGCTACTGTTTCCAAACCAGGGCCCGCGACGAGGAGTTGGGCGACGCCATCTACTACGAAATGTTCGAGGCCCTCTTCGGCAAGGAAGACCGGCCGCTGGAACTCCGTACCAGTTTCAAATACGCCATCACCGTCTCCAACGGCGCGCAGGCAGAACCTTCCGCGAGATCGGGTTATCTCCAGGTTAAGACCCATATCGAATACACGAAGGCGCTGAAGAGTCATATCTTCATGATTGGCTGTGCCCTCAACAACGAACAGCTTGCCGCCTTCTTCGAAGACAAGTTCTGCGAGTACCGCTGGCTGATAGGCGGAAACGATCTGGTCGCAGAGAGAGACTTCCGCGTGGGACGCGTCCGGATCGATGGCGCTGATATCCCGATCATCAGAGCGGAGACGACGGTGCGGGGTTACGAGGTCTGGTGCGGCGGCGACGAGTTGAAGAAGAAGCTCAACCGCCCGGCTAAGATGGAAATCGAGATCCTTACCAAGAAGGCCAAAAGCAACAACATCTTTTCCGTTTATCTGGTCTATCCCACGCGCGGGATGGAGATATCCTTCGACTACGAGGCGGCGGGGCTCAAGAACGTGCGAGAGATCGGCTTCTTCGCCGGAAAGCACCCCTACCCTGAAGTGGAAAGAATCAAGGGCAAATGTATCC
>JAQULV010000246.1 GCA_028718405.1 Smithellaceae bacterium | reverse complement strand
CCGCAGACGGGCGATCCGACGAAATTTGGAACCTGGGAGCAGTTCTGGGCGGCCTACGTTACCCAGACCAGATACATCATGAAACGCTGCGTGGACCTTTACGAGATGTCGGAGGCGGTCCGCGCCAAATACTGCCCGACGCCGTATCTGTCATGTCTCGTGGGCGGCTGCGCGGAAAAAGGTCTTGACGTCACCCAGGGCGGAGCCGAGCTCAGCTTCACCACCATCGAGGGCGTCACCTTCGGAACCACCGTCGATTCGCTGCTCGCCGTCAAGGACCTGGTCGTCGACAAGAAGGAGTGCTCGATGGCGGAGCTCATCAAAGCGTTGAAATACAACTGGGTGGGCCATGAGGTCCTCCAGGCCAAGGCCAAGAACAAGACGCCCAAGTATGGCCGCGACGACGACGAGGCCGACGCCCTGGCGCTGAAGGTTATGGACCTCTGGACAGACGAGACCTGGAAGTACAAAACGCGCTCCACGGCAAGACAGTTCCGGCCGGGGATGCTCAGCTGGAACTACTGGGTGGGGGACGGCTACGTGATGGCGGCAAGCCCCGATGGACGGCCGAAGGGGCAGTTTCTCTCCAACGCGATCTGTCCTTCCAACGGCGCGGACACCAACGGCCCCACGGCCAACGCCAATTCGGTAGGGAAGGCCCTGGGAGGAAAGGCTGCGGACGGCCAGGGCGACTGGAAGGATTATCTGAATTCACTTCCCAACGGCGCCAGTCATACGATCACCTTCAGTCCATCGCTTTTGCGCGATCCGGAGCACAAGAAGAAGTTCAAGGCGTTCCTTAGGGGTTATGTGGAAAACGGCGGCACGGCCCTCCAGGTGAACATGATCGATGCGGAGATGCTCAAAGAGGCTCAGCTTCATCCCCAGGATTATCGTCATCTTCTGGTCCGGGTAACGGGCTACAACGCCTATTTCACCAGCATCGGGCGCGAGCTTCAGGACGAGATCATCGCCCGGGAAAGCCACCAGCAGTATTAAAGCGGCGCGGAGTTGTCGTTAGCGGATATGGCAGAAACTGAATACAGAAACGAGCACGCGATCGTTCTCAACATCCAGCGGATGTCGACCGAAGACGGACCGGGAATCAGGACCACGGTCTTTTTCAAAGGCTGCCCACTGGCGTGCCTGTGGTGCCACAACCCGGAGAGCATCTCTCTTAAACCTCAGATCCAGTGGATCGAGACGAAGTGCATCGGCTGCAAGAGCTGCATCGCCTCCTGTCCGCGCAAGGCCCTCAAAGATACCGGCGAGGCGATTGTAATTGCCCGGGAAAGTTGTGACGGCTGCGGGATCTGTACCGAGGCCTGCCCCGCCACGGCCATGGAGCTTCTGGGAAAGAACTGGGAGCTTGCCACGCTCCTGCGCGAGGTGGAAAAGGACCGCGCCTACTTCGAGAATTCCGGCGGCGGTATCACCGTCTCCGGGGGCGATCCCACGGTACAGACAGAATTCGTCGCCTCGTTTCTCAGAGGGTGCAAAGAGCGGGGGCTGCACACAGCGCTGGACACCTGCGGCCTCTGCAGCAGGTCTTCTTTGGAAAAACTGCTGCCCTTTGCGGACCTGGTCCTCTACGACATAAAGGAGATCGACCCTGACGCCCATCGCCAGTTCACGGGCCACGGGAACGAGCGGATACTGGAGAATCTGTTGTACGTGGCCGAGCGCATGAGAGCTCACGGGCAGCCCAAGGAGCTTTGGATCAGGACACCCATCATCCCCGGCGCCACGGCGACGGAGGGTAACCTCTTGGGGATCGGGAACTTTCTCTCCTCCCATCTGGGGAAGCTCGTCTCGCGCTGGGAGCTGTGCTCCTTCAACAACCTGTGCCGCGACAAGTATCGCCGTCTGGGAAGGGATTGGCTCTTTCAGGAACGGCCGCTGCTTACCAGGGCCTTCATGGAGTCGATGACGGCGGCGGCCAAGGCCTCGGGGGTCGATCCGGATATCGTCCACTGGACCGGGGCCACCCGCGTCGAGCAGGCAGGAGATACGGCAGAGGAAGAGTGGCCCAAACTTAAACTGGTAAAAGGCTGCAAATAGTCGACCGTCGGGAGGCTGTTATGAAGATCTACAAAGAATTTGAAGCCGCGGATATGTTGGAGTTTGAGCCGGAGGCCAAGGTTGGGCTCATCGCGACCGTAAGCGAGGAGGGGCTTCCCCATATCACGCTGATCACGGCGCTCCAGGCGAAGTCACCCACCGAGATGATCTGGGGACAGTTCTCCGAGGGTTTCAGCAAGAAGAACGTCAAGACAAATCCTAAGACGGGCTTTCTCATCATGAGCCTGAAGCGTGACCTCTGGCGGGGTAAGGCCATCTGGAAGCACGAGGAAAAGGAAGGCCCCGACTACGTCATGTTTAACAACAAGCCCATGTTCCGCTACAACGCCTACTTCGGCATCCACACGGTCCACTACATGGACCTCGTGGAGACCTACGGTAAGGAAGGCCTGCCGCTTCTGCCGATCGCCCTTTCCGTCATCGGAACGGGCATTGCCGCGGGCTCTGCCAAAACGGGCAGCAGAGAACGCATCCTCAACCCTTGGTCCGAGGGCCTCTTCAACCGCCTGGACTCCGTGAAGTTCCTGGCCTACGTAGGCGAAGACGGCTTTCCTTCCATCATCCCCATCATCCAGTGCAAGGCCGCCGACAGCCGCCGCCTGGCCTTCGGGATCGCCCCCTACAAGGAAGAGCTCTTGAAGATCAAGGCGGGAACGAAGGTGGCCGTTTTCGGGATGACGCTCCAGATGGAGGATATCCTGGTGCGCGGGACCTTCGGGGGATTCAAACGTTACGGAGGCATCAAGATGGGGACGGTGGACATCGACTGGGTTTACAACTCCATGCCTCCCAAGCAGGGTCAGATCTATCCTGTCCCCGAGATGGTAAAGCCCGTAATGGAGTTCCGATGAAACGACGAATCTTCTCTTTAACCCTTCTGCTGGCCGTCACGCTTCTTACTTCCTGCGGCTACCGGTTCTCCGAACCTGCCGATTACCTGGGCAGCAACGTCAAGACGGTCTATATAGCGCCACCAGAAAACAGGACTTCCGAAGTCTATCTGGAGAATTATTTCCGGGAGGCCTTTGCCGAGAGATTCTCCCGGGGCGGGCGCTTCCAGATGGTGGGAAACCGCGCTGACGCCGATATCGTTTTAAAGACGGTCATCAAGAACCTCTCTACCTCTGCCCTTTCCTACCAGAAACAAAGTCTCATCGCCGCCGAGGAGCGGGCGACGGTGACGCTGGATATAAGCCTTGAGAAGAAAGACGGCCAGATCATTTGGCGCGATGGTGGTTTCTCGGGATACGAAGATTACCGGGTGGATGCCGATCTCAACGTCACCCACCTCAATAGAAAAAACGCCCTGCTTAAACTGGCCGCGGATACGGCCGAGAGGGCGTTTGATCTGATGATGTCCGGTTTCTGAAGGAAGCTGCGGCTACTTCAGGGCATTGACCTTCTTGGTCAGACGAGAGATCCTGCGGGCCGCCGTCTTCTTGTGAAGGACGCCCTTGGCTGCGGCCTTGGCAATCGTTGGCGTCTCCGCCTTTAATGCCGCCTGGGCAGCCTCTTTATCCTTCTTGGTGACCGCCGTCAGGACCGACTTTACCGCCGTCTTGACGCCCGTTTTTACCGAGGCGTTCCGGACGCGGCGTACCTCGCTCTGCCTGCTTCTCTTCTCTGCTGATTTG
>JAQULV010000245.1 GCA_028718405.1 Smithellaceae bacterium | reverse complement strand
CGCGTAATGCCTTATTAAGCATGTGCTAGCGGAGCGTGATTAATAGAACTCATGATCTGTAAGGCATTGATCATAACTAAATGGGGGATTCCAATGCTATCAAAGGATACGTCGTATGGATTTTTCAGGGGGGTATTCTTTACGGGGCAATTTTTCAGGGCGATGGCCATTTTGTTCGCGACACTGTTCATCGCTACTGCCGCTACGGCAACAGAGTATCACGTCGACGTCACGACGGGAAGTGACAAGAACCCTGGCAGCGCTGACTTTCCATTGAAGACCATTTCTGCGGCTGTAACTAAGGTGTCGGCGGGCGACACGATTTGGATTCATCCCGGGACCTATCGTGAAATGTTCGAGATGACCAAGAGTGGTTCAGACGCGGATCACCCTATCAGCATTCGCGCCACAGAGCCGAGCAAGGTTGATATCAAGGGGTCCGATGCGGTCACCGGATGGGTCCTGCATTCCGGAAAGATATGGAAGAAGACTGGCTGGCAAGTCAACAGTCAGCAAGTGTTTGCCGACGGCCTGCCGCTGACGCAAATCGGGTACAACAGTCCCTACAACAGTCTATATTTCGCTGGTCAGAAGATGCTCCCGTCCCAAGGCAGCGGCGTATCGAGCATGAAGGCGGGATCATTTTATTTCGATTTCTGGAGAAAGGCCTTATACGTTTGGCTTCCCGATGGCTCCGACCCCAATAGACACGCGATGGAAGCCTCGGCACGCACGACGATCATCAAGATGCACGGTCTCGACTATATTAATTTGGAAGGACTCAATTTTTCTCATTCCAATGTCACAGCTTCCATCGACATGTCAGCCATGGTGAACATTGCCGGCAACTACTGGACGATCTCCAATTGTTCCTTCACTTACGGCGATTTTGCCGGTCTGGGTATCTTAGGGAAGGGTCATCGGATCAGCAACTGCATCGCCGATTTCAACGGCGACGTTGGTATCAGTGTCAATGGCTCAGACACGTCCAATTTGATGGGGACGTCGCCTGCGGACATCGTGTTTGAGAACAACCAGACGAACAACAACAACTACCGCAAATTTGCAACTATCTGGCATGCCGGTGGCATGAAGATGGGAGCTTCGTCCGCCATAACGGTGACGAAGCATACGGCCCTCTCCAATTACGGTCCGGGGATCTGGTGCGACGGAGGTTCTAAGGACGTTACCATTACGGCATCGGTTATGAAGAATAACCTCTTGGGTATCTTCTATGAGATATCGGATGACGCGATTATCTCCGACAATGTTGTGACGGACAATAGCAATTATGGCATCTTTGTATCAGCCTCAAGTGGAGTGTCCGTTTTGAATAACTCTCTGGTGAATAATGGTTACGGCGTGGTTCTGCACGGCATGCCCCGGCAGGAACACCCGTCGCTGTCGAACAACACCATCATGAACAATCGCATCTCCAGAAGCCAGCTGGCCGATCTCATCATCTATCACGCTTCAAGCGGAACCACCGGTAACGTGTCCGACTACAATACCTTCTCATCCTTGTCAGATGCAACGATCCAGCCCCCGATTCTCAACACCAATATCATCAAGAGCACTTCACTCGGCGGCGGCCTGATGTCGTTTTTCAATGTTCCTGTGGTGAATAATACGGCTGCATCGCCCTGCTCTGTCAGAAACGTCAAGATATCATGGACAAAGAACTCTAATTATACGATCAACTACGTGAACCTCGGTTGTTTTGCGGATGCCACAGGATACGACATCCATTCGACGTTCGATAACGACACGGGCAGTGATGAATCACTGTCTAAGGTTCCCTAACCGCGGATTCGGAAAGAGGAAGGGAAGGGCGGGTACTGTGTGCCCGCCCTTTTCATTTGGTAGTCCATGTCTGTTAACGGAATCTTTGCCGCTGCCTCAGGGACGCCGATCAGCGGAAGAGTGAATCAACCTTTGCCTGGCAAACTGAAGAGCAAACTTCCCAAGGAAGATCGTGTTCGTGAACAGGTATCTTTGCCACAGCCGGCCCGGTTCCTGTAGCAGACGGTATAACCACTCTAGGCCGCTCCGTTGCATCCACGGGGGGGCTGTGCGCTTGTTGCCCGAGATGAAATCGAAGGCTGCTCCGACACACAGTTGTACAGCCCGGATGCTGCGCCGGTGCTCGAAGGCGAAGAAATCCTGCCTGGGACAGCCTAATCCGAGAAAGACGAGTCCGGCACCACTATCCGCGATGCGTCTTATCGTCTCTTTATCCTCTTCCTCTGTCAGCGGTCGAAAGGGCGGCGATTCAATGCCCGCGATCATGAGCTGGGGGTAGCTTGCCAACAGGCGGGCGCGCAATTCATTTACGACCTCAGGGAGGCTCCCGTAAAGATAAACGCTGACCCCTTCTTTTGCCGCCCTTCGGCACAATCTTCTCATCAGTTCAGGGCCGTAAACCCGATCCGGGAGAGACGTTCCGTAAAGCAGATTCAATCCCCAGCGCACGGGCTGTCCGTCGGGCGCCACCATTTGAAAACTGCCGACCTTGGTCCGAAATGATTCGCTCCCACTGGCCAAGACAATGCCATGTACGGGGAGGTGGGTAACAACGGCAGCTAGCTTCAATTGGGCGGACCTGATGATGACATCTTCCGCTTCTTGATAATTGGTAACGCTGACCGGAACCCCTAACAGATCATATTTCTTGGGCCATACTACAGTAGCGGCTGTCGTCATGGTTTTACCTTGCCTGGGTTTTTCGCTTGGCCGATTTCAATCGCCCGCTCGTAGATCTTCATCAATCTCGCAAATATGACATCTTCGCTGTATTCTTCCCGGATCTTCTCTTGTCCTCTTTGTCCCATTTGTCGACAGAGGTCAGGATTGTTCCAGAGGAATTTGACTTTATCCGCCAAGGACAGGGCGTTCCCAGGTTCAAAGAGAAGGCCGTTTACGCCGTCTTCGACCAGACCAGGGAGAGCGCCTATTCTCGACGCGATGACCGGTATGCCGTAACTCATAGCCTCTGCGGCCACCAGCCCGAAGGTCTCGTACCAGAGACTCGGTACAACCAGGAATCGGGCTCGGCGGTAAAACGACTCTAGCGCTCCGCCGTCGAGACGTCCGGCGAACTTCACGTTTCGCGGCGCGTCCGCAATGAGACTTGGATCGGAAGAGCAGTCTCCGGCGACGTATCCGGGCAACTCCGGATTATTGGCGAGGGCCTCAAGAAAGACTTTGATCCCCTTCTCCGGACTGATGCGACCGGAAAATGCGACGTACTCGCCGTTTCCGGTATTTCCTGTATCAGCAGGCAACGGGACCATATTGGGTAACGCGAAGACCCTATCCTCCGGCAGATATGATTGACACAGCCTTTCTTTTAAGAATGGGTTGACCGTGATAAAAATGGTTACGTTGTCTCTAAAAATTCCCATCTTGCGGGCCGTCCAGTTACGCAAGAAGAAAGCTAAACTCTCAAAGAGATTCTGCCGGCAGTTCTGAAGAAGGCACCAATATTCATTTCCCGGAGCGCAAAGTTCGCATATCTTACCTTTCCGAAAATGCGTGCCAATCGGGCAGAGCAGGCGAAAATTATGGCAAGTCATTACTGTCGGGATTCCCTCATTTCTTGCCGCAACCAATACGGAAGGAGAAAATAGTGGATAGACATTGTGGACATGAATAACATCGGGCCTGAGCTGGCGTATCGTCTGAACCATGGCTTTTTCCTCTGAGCGGGAGTAAATGCCAGAGAAAGAAGCCGATA
>JAQULV010000244.1 GCA_028718405.1 Smithellaceae bacterium | reverse complement strand
TGCGCTCAAAGATGAAATAGCGTCGGTCAAGAAAGGAGAAGGCATGGCGTCCTCAAGATTCCAAGCTATCGACCTCGCGCGAGTCATAGGAATACTGTTGGTTATGCTGGGCCACTCGACCCTCACCTCCGTGGACGCCAAGGAAACTCTTCCATACTACTTAATAATCACCTACCTGGGCTACGGTGGCGTCCTCCCGCTATTCTTCATGCTCTCCGGCTACTTCGCGGCCTACAAGATCGACGACGACCGCGTTTCCGTCTTTTCATATTACGCAAATCGCGTAAAGGCGCTGGTGATCCCCTTCCTTTTCTGGAACGCCTTAGTCCTCGCCATCGTGTTTGCGGTTAAGGCCGTGGCCTCCCCCATGCTCAGAGGGCATGGTTTCTTTTTCGACGTGCAGCCGACATTTGTTTCCGCGATTGATGCGCTCCTCGGCATTGGCAGGCTGCCGATCGTTTACCAGCTCTGGTTCGTACGCGACTTGATTATCGTCTCATTTGTCGCCCTGCCTTTCTGCAGGGTAATGCCCAAATCCCCGGTATGGCCCTTTCTCTTTATGCTGGTTCCCATCGATCAGGTACAATGGCTGGGATGTTTTCTGCTCGGCTATTATGCAATGCGGTTGCCTTCCTTCAACTACAATATAAAGAATGTCGGGGTCGCGCTCGTGCTTTGGGCGTGTCTGGGAGTCGCGCTCTTTTTCCAGCTCGTCTCTTTGTACCAGCCTATGTTTATGATCGTAAATGCCTTGGCCATGCTTGGCTTCTCCTTCCTCCTTTCCTCTTTGCGTATCAGCAAGGCGGCGACATCGCTTCTGGCACCGGCCGTTTTCTTTCTCTATTGCATTCACGAACCGACGGAAACGCTCGTCGCCCGGATCTGGGCCGGACTTCATCTGCCTTATTACGGATCATTGTTCTGCTGGTTCGTCATTCCGTGGGGCATCGTCCTACCCATCGCCATGGTGGCATTCAAGATGATGAGCAGATATACCCCTCGACTGTTGACGGTGATGACGGGCGGAAGATAGGACTATATTACTGCTTGTTCAGGATCCCTTCGGCTTCCATCTGCAGAAATATATTCCGCAGCATTCCGAGGTAGACCTCTTCACGGACGCGCTCTTGCGGGTGGAAAGGATAATAGAAGACCAAGAAGGCTTGGACCCATGTCTTGATCTGGTCTTTCTGCGTATAGCTCTTCAGAGCATTCCCTTTGGCGTCGTATATCGTGGCGACGGCCTCGTAGTTGGTAACGTAGGGGAAGGGGATCAACGTAATACTCCCTAGGGTAACAAAACCGCCGATGAACGTCCGCGGGAAGGATTCCGTCGTCTTGACGTTGATATCGACGGCGAAATCGTTAGCGGCCTTCAGGTCCGCCTTTTCCTTTCGGCGTGCGGGCATATTGACGTCAAAGGCGCTTTCGTTGAAGATGGCGTAATTGGCGACGTTGCTGAAGGTCTTTACCGCATTGGAAAAGATATCGTTGAAGGCGGGGACAACTTCCTGGGCCGTGATGATCTTCGGTATCGTGTCATATCCGATCATCTGTTTCGTGTGGGTGAAGACGAACAGCACATTGACCTTTGCGGCGCCGGCGTTGCTCCTTTCTGCAACAGGTGCAGGGACGCTGTCGTTTTGTCTGAAGGAAGCGCAACCGATAACGAAAACAACCGCCAGGAACAATCCTACCCATCTCTTCATACGGACCTCCGTTTCAGCCTCAAGTGGCGACAGTTTACCTGCAGGTCCGCCCTTAGTCAATAAGACAAAAGGGCCCCGCCGTCTTGTTGAGAAGAAAGCGGGGCACCTTTCTTTTGCGCCGATTTATTACGCTTCGGATCAGGCGTTCTTTCTGATGATGAGATTGCCGTATCCCATCTCTTCCAGGACGATGGGAAACATGTAGAAGGCGGGCTTCACGACCGGCAGCAGCTTCAGCATGGCCGATATCTTCCCCCCCTGTTTGACCTTACCCCGGGTAATTGCGGCCACCGGGTTCTCGAAGCCGTGCCAGAAACTGTGCGAGAAATCCGCCGCCTGCTTGGACCAGACGTCCTCCTTGAGATCCGTTGGCCCCAGGTAGTAATTGCCATAGTAGCCCGCCTTCTTGGGCGGATTTTTCAAGTCGATGATGATCTCGCAGTCGGGATCGGTATAGATGAATTTGATGATGATATTCGCCTTCGACATCCTCGGCCCGATCTTGTCGTCCTTGAGAATGCGCTCCATGAAGTAGCCGTAAATCTCGAAGAGCTGATCGGCGTCCTTATAATAGATCCCCATGGCAGTCCCTCCTTTTTTATCTATTTACCCTTGCGCTGATCAAAGCGTCTGGCGAACAGCAGGCTCGCCATCGTGATGCGCAGCATCTGCACCGTCCCCCCCGCCACACACCAGGCCCTTCCGTCGCGGAGCATCCGTTCGACGGGAAACTCCGTCGAATATCCATAACCGCCGAAGACCTGCATCGCCGCGTTCGTCACGTCGATGACCATCTCGTTGGCGTAACACTTGGCGACGGCCGATTCGTATATCGAGGGCAGTCCGCGTCCCGCGCCCGACACCGCCCGGTAAACGAGAAGCTTCGCCGCCTCGATCTTCATCGCCATATCGACGATCTTGAACTGGATGTCCTGAAATTCGCAGATGGGCCGGCCGAAGGCGTTGCGCTGCTGGGCATAACTCTTCGCCTCCTCTAAAGCACCGCCGGCGACACCCAGGCACATCGCCGCATTGCCGCAGCGTTCGATGTCGAAGGTCATCATGAGGTTGGCGAACTCTCCCTCCTTGATCACGACATTTTTCTTCGGTACCCGGACGTCCTCGAAGATCAGATCGCACGACGGCATCCCATGCAGGCCCAGGAATTTCTCCTGCTTTCCGAAGCTGAAGCCGGGCATGCCCTTTTCAATGAGCATCCCTCCAATCCCCTTGTAGCCCGAGGTATTGCCGAAGCGCGTGTAGACCATATAGTGCGATGCCTCGCCGCCGCCCGTGATGAAGGTCTTCCGGCCGTTAACGATATAACAGTCTCCGTCATCGACGGCGTTGGTGGTAAGCGACGTCAGGTCCGACCCCGCCTCGGGCTCCGTCATGCAGACGGAAACACTACCCATTCCTTTGCAGACGTTGGGGATGATCGCGGCCTTCTGCTCCGGCGTGCCGAAGAGATCGATCACCCGCACGGGCCCCACGTTCGACTCAAAGACGGGCGCGGCGATCATGGGGCTGAACTTCGCCAGCTCTTCGATCACCAAAATCGCGTCCAGGGCGGAACTACCGCCACCTCCATATTCCGGAGACAGCGTCATGCCTAAAAGCCCCATCTCGGCATACTTCGGTATCAGCTGATGGGGAAACTCGCCCGTGGCGTCCACGTGGGCGGCCAGATCGCGGAAGTTCTCCTTCTTGCCCATGTTGCGCAAGGTCTCGATCAGCATCTGTTGTTCGTTGGTCAGGTTGAAATCCATGGCGACTCCTTTAGATGAGTTTTGTGAGCTCGTTGATGTCGGCGATATTCTCCAGACCGAGCGTAAGGGCGATAATCCTGTCTATTTTTTCCTTATCCCTTGTACCCGCAAAGGCCCGCAGTTTCTCGGCGACTTCTTTCTCCCCCATGGGTACGCGGGGATCGCCCAAGGGGATATCGACCTGCCGCGTCAGGCGCTCGCCGCTTTTCAAAAGGATCTCGACACGACTGGCGGTGACACCGGGATAGATTCTATTCAGCTCTTCAT
>JAQULV010000243.1 GCA_028718405.1 Smithellaceae bacterium | reverse complement strand
CGCGGGATCCGGCTACGGAAGAGATCGCCTGACCGCATGATCGCACCACAGCACTAGAGTGCACAGTGGGTCCACCGCGTAGCTCATCTAGATGAGGCGTACCAAGTCTAGCGGAGAACCAGTGGTACACGGTCAGACTCGAGTACAGACAGAGCTGGTGCGTTCGTTGTCATCGTGAAAGCCCGCGTTGAGAATCGCCGTCCGCCTTGCGTCTCCCCTCCACCGGCACAACCTTTCATGTAAAACACATATCCGCTAGTCGAGAGATGGCCGGGCTTACGGTGGAGTGACATGAAGGATGGGTACCAACCGTTGTAGTCGTTGCAATTCTTACTCTTCGGATCAAACGGGCTCCAGGAGCCGAGGATCTCTTGCGGTGTGCTCCATTGGTCCTGGCGAGAGAGATCGTCATTGGTGGAGAAAAACCAGGCAGCCCCCGGCCCTGTGGCTTGGGTGCTCGGATCGCCGTGCGGGGATATGCAGACGAACGTAAGCACATATTGCTGTGTCGCTTCGACGTAGCTGATCGCACCCATCGTCTTGAGTTGACCGGAGGCCTCGCAGTTCTCGAAAGCGCCCGCCGGGAACATTGGACTCTCGGAGCCGCCGAGACCGGGCTCAGAGAAAGAGCCTTGATACCATTTCTTGAAACTCAGCGGAGCCGTCCCGCCATTGAGCCGGGCTCGGGCAATCATCAGGTCGGAATTCTGACCGTTCGGTAATGACGGAAAATCCAGACCCGGAGGGCCGACGGCATAATTGTGTACTTCGTAGAGATACGGCGCGCGACCGCCGCCCTCATTGTCGAAATCGGATTCACGGTTGACGCGGACATCGTCGACAAACGCTGTCGGCACCGCGTCCCCCATGGAGTTTGAGAGTCCGCCTTTGGTCGCCTTGCTCTCCATTGCATCCGCGATCGTCACCTGCGGATGTAGCACAGAGTAGCGGCCGTAGTTGGCGTCCGGCGGCCATGGCGCCGCCGTGCAATCATTACCGATGCAGACGGAGTTGCCAAGCGCGCCAGCAGGAGCTTCGGGTCCCGTAGACGGGTTCTGGGACGGCAATGGGTACATCGACAATCCATTCGTATCGAGCATATAACGGTAGCTGGGCCAGGTATGACCAAAGTCATTGGACGTGGCGACAGCAATCGTCGAGTAGAAGCTATTCCCAGCCAAAACGTTATCACCGCCGTTCAGGCCGATACAGCGATTGGTGCCCTCGTAAATCATGATCAGGCTACCGGGTCCTTTGTTGGCCCGGTTCGTTGGATCGAGCACCACCGTTCCGGGGTCAGCATAATTCAGGTCGAACGTCTGATCTTGAAGCTTAACCTCGGAGACCGAGGGGCAATTGCGATGCTCCACCGGAGACAGAAATACCTGGCCATTCTGTTGGCCCGTCGGATTATTGGGAAAGTAATGGCCGTAGTCGGGAGCGAAATGTACCGTCCACTGTCCGTGCTGATTCGGTCCGTTACCGCCCGTTAATACCACCACACCGCTCGAAATGGGATTCAGGCTCGTCCTGCTGGCAGTAAAAAATAAATAATCTCTGTGACCGGGTAAGGTTCCCGGCGGAAAGATGGTCGAATGTTCGTCGGCCAGGGTCTCTAAACCGCCATAGGTATTTATGGAATCGCCGTTGGGACTGAGTACGTCTTGTCGCGTGTCACCGGTGCCAGTCGGACAACTGACGCTAGGGCCTGTTGCTGTGGGACTACAGACGGAGATCGACACGATAGAGTGTGGACGGTCGGAACCGTCGGCGGCGCGCACCAACGGCGCGACTCCAATCAGGGAAACCAACGCCAGCCATACTGTAAATAATTTATACATAGCACGCCACCCGTTTTAATCCGTCACGGTTGCCTTTTCTCAAGAGTTTCTAACTCCCCAATTCTCGTCTATGACCGGAGAGTTTCTCTCAATGATGTTTGCCGCTGTCGTCATCTGCCGGATAGAAGCCCGCTGATTTCGCCGCGGCGAAACTCTCCGGGTAACTGACCACATCGTTTGACCAGACTTCCACATATGCTCCCCCATTGAGCGCCCCGTTTTGGAGCAGCAGAAAATAGGGGCCAATCGGACCATCCGGATTACACGAACCAGCCCCACCGCCACCGCATCCAGCGCCAGTCTCCGCGTGTTTGTTCGTCTGCCATCCGATGAAATCGTTGTATTGGGCGGCAAATCTCGTAACCTCCGGCTGCGCGAAGTTCGAATCCAGATTATCTGATTGAAGCTGAACGCGCCCCGGTGCAATAGCAGTGACCTCCTGTACGATTTGCGAAGCTACGAAACCCACGGGATCGGTACCTGTGAGGTTCGGGAAATCAATTCCCTTCGAGCCCGGATTAAAAAGACTGAGGCTCAGGAAGCGATCGGGGAATGCCTGCGCGAACGCGGCGGCAATCACGCCGAATCCGTTGATGACGGCCGCATCAGAGTAACCAAGACTCTGCCATCTGCTGTTGCTTGCATCTGCCAGGACGGCGGAGTCCGCGGACCTTCCGTCCGGACATGGCCCCGTGTCGCCGGGTAAAGGGCTTGGAGATCCGGTGGGTAGACGAATCTCTTCGTCGTAGACGCTGAGTCCAGGAACATGGATGAGCGTGAGCGATTCATACGCACCAGTGTGCCTAAGATGAGCGGCAAGCGCGAGCGCGGCCCTTTTCCAGAACTCCTGAACTTTTGGAACCCACGGCAGTAACACGTAGGCGCTAATACATCTTCCTCCGCTTCCTCCGGTGGCCCACACGTCGAAAAGAGGCGCGCAATCGGCGCCGCAGGTCGCGGCAAATCCGCTGGGAAGTGAGTGTAGAAACGTGCTTGAACTCTGAAATCCCGTCTCCAGCTCGACGGAAAATTTCTTGTCGTGTGAAATAGCGATGTCAACAAGCGTGTCCAGATAAGTCCAGTCCCAATGAAAGTGTCCCCATGTCGTTATGCTTGGCAGAATTTTCGCGATCGGGACAAAGATGGCGTGGCCCGTCACATCCTTCTTGTACGCAGGAGATGAAGTGAGTTCCGGGGCATAAGCCGTGGCCGTCGATTGCTCGTTGCTCGCCTCATTGAGCACGTAAATGCCAGAGGGAATAGGAATTTCGCAGCCGTGGACGAACCGGTTCCAATCGACCGAACGATCACCGGTGCAGTTGTGCGGCTCGAAGCTACCGTCCTCGTCATCCGCAAAAAGTGGGAACGCATCGGTCTCGAATAGCGAGAAGCGCGGAAGCGAAGCGGGTTCGCTTGCTTTATCAGAGGCAAACGCCGGGTACGATAGCGCTAGAACTACCAAGATAAGAAGCAATTTTTTCATCAGAAGCCTCCTGCAACCTGAGATCGACATCGTCTGCTTGCAAGACGGACAACTTTACTGGATGGGAAGTTGGAAACGGGCCGATGGGCGGTCGGGGAAGCCGAGCCACTCGGCTGGGGGTCGGGGGACCGGTTGCGGGTCGCTCCAGCGCCGGCGCTGCCCATATCCTGCTCACGACGAGGGAGAATACCAGCAGGCGGAAGGGGAGGTCAAGGGCGGAATGACCATCCCGGAGGGGTCGGGCCGCGTGGCAAGGGTGAGCCTTGGACGATCGTCTCCTGCCCAGCGTGCGGCAAGAGTCCGATGGCCAACGGCCCCGTTTCCGAAACGGACAGTATCTGGTGTGAGCGCGGCTCTTACTCTAAGCCGCCCTTAGCGCGTCCACGATCTTCAGCCGCGCCGCGCGGACTGCGGTCAGGATCCCGCACGTC
>JAQULV010000242.1 GCA_028718405.1 Smithellaceae bacterium | reverse complement strand
GTTGCCGCCATGTTGTACCACATGAGTGCCTGCACGTCGTCTTCGGGAATTCCCTTCTCACCCTCGTCGTAGAGACGGCCGAGGTACAGCTGGGCCTTCAGAAACTGCTGGCCGCCGGCCTACCGGAGCCACTGGATGGCCTCGGCGTTGTCCTGGGGCACACCCTGACCTTCGTTGTACATTACCCCTAGTAGGAACTGAGCTTCCGCATCGCCTTGTTCCGCGAGCGGCTTCAATTGTGTATACGCCTTTCTGTAGTCTCCCTTATAGTAGCTCTTCGCCCCGTCCGACTGATTGCCGAGATAGCAGCCGACAAGGATGAGGCTAAGGGCAAGTGTCGAAAGTATCAGTCTTGCGGCAATTTTCATGGTTCTCTCCTTAGGGCAACAATTCACTGCAAAGGCTCCTTCCCCTTGGCGGCCGGAGCCTCCTGAATGGCTGACCGGGCGGGCGGCTTGATAATCGTCGGAGTAATAAAGATCAACGTCTCATCCATCTGGTCACTCTTTGACTGCGATTTAAAGAGCCATCCTATAACCGGTAAGTTACTCAGAAATGGCACGCCGGTCATCGTGTCGGATTTCGTCTGCTTCGTCAATCCAGAGATCACGATTGTATCGCCGTCCTGAATAACAAGGGTAGTCTTTGTCTCTTTGCTGGTAATGAAAGGGTTGCCCGCGACGTTATGCGAAGTGTCCACTTCGTCCTTCTTCACCATGACATTCATCTTCAAGGTCATCTCATCAATCACGTGGGGGGTAATCTCCAACCTCAGCACTGCGTCCTGGAAGTCCACGATCGGCTGCCCCTTTTCATCGTACCTAACGAAGGGTATCTTCTGACCGTTCATTGTGTACGCGGTCTGGTTATCCAGCGTCGTTAGAGAAGGACTGGAGAGGATGTTCAATTTCCCTGCGGTCTGGAGGGCACTGAGTTGAACCTCAAGGATATTGCCTCCGATGGTGCCGTAGATAAGGCCAAGTGAAGCGGAGCCTGTTGTGGAAAGACCCGCCGCGGGGAAATTAAGGCCGAATCCCTGTCCCGCTATGCCAGTCCCTTGACCGGTATCGCTGCCGACGGTCGACTTGTAGCCGCCGGTAAGCGGGCTGGCCGTCGTGGAACCGCCAAAGCCGCCCGGGGTCACGAAAAGAGATTGATCGCCGACTTTGCGGCCATACATGCCACCCCATTGGATACCTAGGTTTCGCGCCGTGTCCTTTGTTGTCTCTACGATGTTGGCCTTGATACGCACTTGGTGAGTGGGTCTGTCGATCTTTTCGATCATGGGAATGATGCGGTTAAAATCATCCTGTATGCCCTGGATGATAAGGGCATTATTGTGGGTATCAACCTTTATGGAACCGATGGGCTTGCCTTTTTCATCGTGGGCAAGGAAATCTTCCAGGTTCTTCTGAAGCTTCTCGGCGTCGGCGTAATTGATATTAATGATCCGGGTGGAAAGGGGCTCCGTTGACTTGACGCCCAGTTGCTGTGTCTGCTGTTTCGCCATTTCCTGCATCGTCATTACGGAGATCACGTTTCCCGTACGCCTTTTTGTCAAACCTCTTATATTAAGAATGATGTCTAACGCCTCCTCCCAGGGAACCCTCCTGATGGTAACGGTGACCCTGCCTTTGACATCGTCGCCGGAAACGATATTGATACCGCCGATCTCCGCCAAAAGGCGCAGGACACTCTTGATGTCAGCATCCTGGAAGTCAACATCAATTAATTTCTGGGATCCGGACACGGCGGGAGGGACTTCGTCGCTCCCCGTCTTTTCCGGTATTGATGCAGCGGGCTCCATCTTCGGTGCGGGCTTGGCAGCAACTGGCACGGGGACTGCCGGCCCGGAGGCCAATAGTCGGGGTTTGGCACTAACAGGTGCGGAAGAAACGGGCGCTGGCGCCGGGACCATGGGTTTCGGTTGCATGGTCTCGGCTCCTGACGAGGCCTTCTTCGCCAAGCTGCCAGTATTGAAGTCGATGATCACGTTTCCTTGATCCGGCTTGATTACGAAAGGAACCAACTCCTTCAATTCCACGGCCAGATCGACGGAGGATATACCGTCATCGGTCTTTTGCGTTGCAGAAATGCGAGAAACGTTGTCGTTCGGACCGAACTCCAGAGGTTTCCTGACATCGCTCGGCGCCAGGATATTGTCAAGTCTAATGAGAACCGTCTTCCCTTTCTGCTCCTGGACGTGAATATCGGGGAGTTTAGATACAGACAGGATTATACGCTCCTTCCCGTCTATCTTCCTGAATGCGATAGCATCGAGATAACCCTCTTCCGTCTCTTCCCCGCCGGCATTGACACTCACCCAGGAATCGGCCTTTTGCGGTACTTGACTCCATGCCTTTTGAAGGCCGCCACAGAGCATCAGGACACCGACAATGAGGACAACACACATTATATCTATGCTCTTCTTCATGGGCTTCCCCTTCTATTCTTTGTATAGCTTCATCGTAATGCGTTTGATATTCTCTTTTCCCTTCTGGGAAGTCCTGCCCCTCTCCTCAACAATGACGCGGTCCGGCAGGATTGCTACAACTTTACCGTTATTGGGCCCTATCAACGTTCCGATAAAGAGGGGATAGAACCGACCCGACTGATCTTCGAGCATGGCGACCCGACGCAGCTTATCGGAAGCAACCCCAACAAGACGGAAGTGGCTAATTTCATCGCTTTGGAGAGGAGAGACGTAGCCCATCTTCGTCCTCGTCTCCATCTTTACCTTGGACCGGGCTTGAGCAGCTCTCAGCTTGGATAAATCCGTTTCTAAGAAAGGTTGAAACGGGTTTGGCTTACCACCCGGGCTAAAACTGAACGTGGGTGCAGCGGTCGTCGCGGGCGCGGGAACCGAGGAAACCTTCACCTCTTGTTTCGGCGGCGTTGACTTGGCATTGACCGCCGGAAGCGCCGGCCGGGAAACGGCCGGTTTTGGCGTCACTGCTGGACTCGCGCCCATCGCTAGGGAGGCGGACAGAAGAAGCGCCGCGGCCAAACCGCCAATTATCTTATTTCCTGTTCTTTTCATCGGCCTTCTTGCTCTCGCCCGTGTTTTGGACAAACATATAGGTCTTCAGCGTGCAGGTCGTTTTCAGCACCTGGCCTTTGGGTTTCTTGAGATCGGTGCTCTGCTCTATGTCTATGTCTTCGAGATTGATGATCCGTGGCAATTTGCCTACCTTCTCAAAAAACGTTGCTGTCTGGTTGAAGCTGCCCTGCACGATCAGTTTCACAGGTATCTCTTCGTAAAATTTCTCTTCCGCCGGCTTCGGTGGCGCACTCTTGCCAGCCGGTTTCTTCTCTTCAGGTTTCTGAGCCGCCACTCCCGGGGCGGGCTTTCCCGGGGCCGGCTTTTCCTCCTTCTTCACAGCCTGCGGTTCGAAAAGGAGAAATTCCACGCCGGCACTCCTCCCGGCCAAGGCAACTGAACTCAGCAACCCTGGAATCTCCTTTTGCACAGGGAGCTTTGCCAAGGCCTCCTGAAAGGCGCCCTTGAGAAACTCCACTTGTTTCTTATAAACTGGCAGTTGGGCGACGATGTTTCTTTTCTCGGTCACCTGCTGTTCCAGATCTGCACTCTGCGCCCTCAGGTTGGTCATTTTATCTACGGAGGATTGGAGAACGAAGAAGAAATAGAAGTAACCCAACACGAGATAGGCAAGGCAAACTATCAAAGCCTTCATCTGAGGGGTCAATCCTTTTAGATCATCCAAAGTGAGGGGCATGTGTTACACTCCCTTTTTCTT
>JAQULV010000241.1 GCA_028718405.1 Smithellaceae bacterium | reverse complement strand
AAGGCAGGCTCCTGTGGTTTATCGCCTTCGCCAGCGTTCCGGGTGCGCTGATCGGGTTTCTGCTGGAGAAGCAGGCAGAAACCATATTCCGCTCCCCCCTGCTCATCGCCGTAATGCTGATCGCAATGGGAATCGTCCTTTATTGGGCTGATCGCCGCGGTACGAAGACGATCGGGATGGAGGCCATCGATCTCAAGACAAGTCTGTACATCGGCCTTTCCCAGGCGCTGGCCATTATCCCCGGCGTCTCTCGCTCGGGCGTTACCATGACCACAGGTCTGGCGCTGGGACTTAGCAGGGAAGGGGCGGCCCGGTTCTCCTTTCTTCTTTCCACGCCCATTATCTTCGGCGCCGCCCTCGTAAAGACGCCGCAGCTCATTGCCAATCCCTCCGTGGTCAATACAGAGTTTCTGCTGGGAACCGTCGTTTCCGCCGTTACCGGCATGATTGGTATCGGGTTTCTGCTGCGCTACATCCGCACGAATGATTTTCTGCCCTTTGTCTGGTACCGGTTCCTCTTGGGTGCTCTCGTTATTGTTCTCGCCCTCGCGGGGCGTTAACGGACGTTCCCACTTGACAGTTACGCCTTCATAGCTCAACATTTTAGACAGACTGAATGTGGTGGACCGGCAGGTTTGCCGAACGGTTTATTCTCGCATTAGAAGCAGAAAGGGGAGACCATGGATTTTCAGGAGTTGTTGAAAAACAGGCGCGCCGTCCGCGATTTCGAAGACAAGAAGGTGCCTTTCGCGGTCGTCGAGGAGATCATCGCGGACAGCACGCAGGCACCGACAGCGAGCAATGCCCAGCCGTGCCGCTTTATCGTCGTGGACGATCAGGCCATGATCAAGATGCTTTCCGACGACAGCAAGAAGAGCCTCCTTTGCGATCTCCAGAACGACCCGACCTCGTCGCTTTCCAACTACTCAGGGGCCTTACAGAACGAGGGTTTCAACGTCTTCTACAACGCCCCCTGCCTCGTGATCATCGTGGGGCACAAAGACGTTTGGTCGCTGGATATCGACAGTGCCTTGACGGCCGCCTATTTCATGCTGTCGGCAACCGCCCGCGGTCTGGGAACCTGTTGGGTGGCGCTGGGTGCCAACATCCGCACGCCGGAGCTCCTCAGCCGAATCGGCCTGGAGAAGACGGAGCGCATCGTAGCGCCCGTTATCCTCGGCTATCCTCGGGCGATACCTGAAGCGCCACCGAGAAGAGAGCCCCGTATCACCAAGGTGTAAACTTGCCGACGGTCAGGCGTTCCTGTTGGGTTTCCGTGCGGAGGGGATTAATATACGCGGGGGTTACTCGACCTTAGGGATTCGTCCTTCTACCGTAGTGATACCTTCCCTGATGGCGTATTTGGTGAGTTCCGCAATACTGGAGATTTTGAGTTTGTTCAGGATATTCAGCCGGTGGGTCTCCACCGTCTTCGCGCTCAGGTGCAGATGATAGGCGATCTCCTTGGTGCTCATGCCTTCGGCCAGCAGCTGGACGATCTCCCTTTCGCGCTGGGTGAGGTCTGTGGTCTGGGCTTCTTCTTCCCCCTGCTCCCTGTTCTTCACGGCACGGACAACCACGTCGGTTATGGCGCTGCTGAGATACGTGTGGTGTGATAGCGTGGCCTTGATGGCGACGATCAGTTCATCGAAAGCGCAGTCTTTGAGCAGGTAGCCCGCGGCTCCCGCCTTGATCATCTTCATGACAAAACGGCTGTCGGAATGCATCGACAGAGCGATTACCTTGACCTCGGGGAGCTCCTGTTTGATCTTCTGCGTCGCTTCGATACCGTTCATGTCCGGCATGGAGATATCCATGACGACGACGTTCGGGCGCAGCTTCTTTGCCATCTCGACGGCCTTGCGGCCGTTGTCCGCTTCACCTGCGACCTCCATATCTTCCTGGGCGTCAATCAGGTTGCGTAATCCTTGGCGCATTATTTTATGGTCGTCGACCAACAGAACGCGAACGGTCATGACAACTGCCCTTACCTCCCAACTGGAATCAACGTCAAAATAAAGGCTGAACCAGGGCCTGTCAAGACATTTCTCCCTTCCCCGGCCGCGCAAGCTCCGTCCTAGGGATTTGCGAAATTTAAATTAATCATAATCCCGATGGCGGAAAATGGCCAAAGGCATATCTTTTTGGCAAGCATTTTTTGGGCAGAGAGCGGCCCCCGGTTGGAGCGAAAATCGTGCGAACAGGAAGGAGGCGTCAAAATGAAAAGTGGTGATATCCTGAGTCTGAGAAATAAGCTGTGCAAGAAGATCGAGGAATTGCGTGAGGTCGTCGAAAAGACCAACGACGGCAAGAAGCTTGACACCTTCGATGTACCCGATCTCTACGATCGGGCGACCCTGGAACACAACTTCAATTCCGAGATGGCGATGCGCAACAAGTTGGAGAGCCTCCTCCACGATATCCACGACGCCGTTGTCCGCATCGACAGCGGTACCTTCGGCAACTGCGAGAAATGCGGGAATCCGATTCCCACCAAGAGAATCTTCGCCAATCCCTTAGCAAACCAGTGTATCCATTGCATGGAAAAGACGGAGATGAAGCAGAAGATAAGAAGGCTCGTCGCCAGCTACAACGCCTGAACGGGCCTCCCTCAAAAAAATATCCTGCCTTCGGTAGTGCCGACGAGGGGCGGCAAACGGCCCGCCCCGTCGACTACCCTATTTGATTATCTTAACGCCCAGCGGATATTTGAACATGGCCTCGCGGCCCTTCTTCATAATCCGGACTACGTTCTCTTAGCGGAAACCGACGTTCTCCTCGGGACAGGCGTACTGCATGGCGCAGATGAGAACTTCATTTTTTTAGAACTGTGATCCGTATTCGGCAAATCCCCTCTATCCAGAAAGTCCATCATTTCAGCGGCCAGGCCGCCCGGCGTAACGCCTTTCGTGGAGGTCTTGAGCGTGAGGTAAACGCCGGCTATGCCAGAGTTGTCTCTTGGTGGCTTCGCCGAGGAAGTAGCTGTGGTAATGATCCCCTAACCCGAGCTTGAACATGGAATGGATGTCGACCATCAGGGGTTCCAAGACAGGGGCCACTGGGTTACGTCGAATAGAGGTGTTATCGGGGGGCGATGGTCTGAGACAGGCAGACCCTGAGCACCTGATAGAGATCGGTTTCCCCGGCCATCACCTTGTAGATGCCGTCCATCTGCAGCGTGCGCATCCCTTCCTCGATGGCTAGGGTCCTGTACTCGTCAGCCGGCACTTTCTTGCGGATCGCCATCTTAATGGCGTCGGTGACACGCGAGAGTTCATGCAGGGCGAGGCGCCCCTTGTAACCGGTGCCGTCGCATTTCTTACATCCGACCTTCCGCATGAGGGTTATACCGGCCAGGCGGCTTTTCATCTCGTGGACGGCAAACCACTTGGCGTCGTATACGTTGACGATCTCATCGTAGTCCTTCTGAGTGATGATGTAAGGCTCCTTGCAGTCTGGACAGAGCCGACGCGTGAGGCGCTGTGCCAAAACCATCAAGAGGGAGTCGGCGAAGCTGTACTGGTCGATTCCCATCTCGATCAGACGCACAACGGTCTCCGGTGCATTGTTGGTATGGAGAGTGCTGAGCACCAGATGCCCCGTCAGGGACGCTTCGATGGCGATCCTGGCCGTTTCCTGGTCGCGCATTTCCCCCACCATGATAACGTCCGGATCGGCGCGGAGGAAGGAGCGAAGCAACTCGGCAAAGTTGAGGCCGATTTTCGGCTGTACCTGCACCTGACGGAGTCCGCGCTGCGTGATCTCAACGGGGT
>JAQULV010000240.1 GCA_028718405.1 Smithellaceae bacterium | reverse complement strand
TCGTGTGGACCTTGAGGATAAGCCCGGTCTCAGGACCTACGGCTCTTTCGTAGTCGGCCAACCGCGTGCGGTTGGTGGCACCAACTTCGACGAGCCGAGCGCCGCTCTTCTCCATGATCTCGGGGATCCGAAACTCCCCGCCGATCTCAATGAGCTCTCCGCGCGATACGATCCCCTCTTTTCCTTCGGCCAGGGTGTTTAAGGCGAGAAGTACCGCCGCCGCGTTGTTGTTCACAGCCAACGCATCCTCGGCACCCGTGATGAGACACAAGAGTTTTCCGATGTGATCGTAGCGCAGGCCGCGCTCACCCTTTTCCAAGTTGTATTCGAGGTTGGAATAACCGGGGGCGACTTCTCCGATCCGCTTCAGGGCAGAGGCAGAAAGTGGCGCCCGGCCCAGGTTCGTGTGGAGGATGACGCCGGTGGCGTTTATAACGCGGCGCAATCGAAAGCGCGAAAGCCCGTCCAACTCGTTTTCCACGCGGCGGGCCGTTTGCTCCAGGGTGGGAAGACGAAGGTTCTTTTCCGCACCGGCCTTGAGAATCATGCGCCGCATATCCGCCACGGTGTCGCGGCAGACGCGCAGCAGAATCGCCCGGGAGATATTACCTGCCACTTCCCTCTTTTCCAGAAGGGCGATCAGCTCATCTATCTTGGGAAGGCCCCGCAGGATTTCCTGTTTTCTCTCCTCCATCCTTTTTGATCTCTCAAATAAAGGAAACTTCCGGGGTCGAAGCCCCGGAAGTAGAATGAACCTGACAGACGGGCTATTTGTTGTTGTCTTTCAGTTTGTCTTTCAACTGGTCGCCCAGCGATCCGAAGGAATCGGAGGATTTGCCGATGTAGCCGCGAAAATCCTGATCGGCTTTCGGTTCCTCTTCCTTGACGGGCCCTCCGGCCAGCGAAAGCGACAGGCGCTTCTTCTCTTTGTCCACGGCGTCGATCTTCACCTCCACCTCTTGGCCTCTCTGCAGGGCTTCGGAAGCATGTTTGAGACGTTTGCCCCCGCCGAGCTTGGAGATATGAATGAGGCCGTCCACGCCAGGATCGAGATTCACGAAGGCACCGTAATCGGTGAGTTTGACGACGCGACCTGTTCTGAAGGTACCGCTGGGGTAATTTTCTTCCACGTTCGCCCAGGGATCAGGAAGCGTGTCCTTGATGCTGAGACTGATCCGGTCTTTCTCCCTGTCCACCCGTTTGATAACGGCTTCGATCTCCTGACCGACGGACAGCCGTTCGCGGATGTCTTCGGTCCTGCCCCAGCTCACCTCGGAGACGGGAAGCAGTCCCTGGATGCCGCCGATATCGACGAAGGCGCCGAAGTCCTGAATAGCAACGATCGTGCCCTTCACCCTGGTCCCCTCCTCGAGGGTGGCCATGATCTGCTCGCGCTGGGCCTTTCTCTCCTCGTCGACAACGGCCCGGTTAGAAACGACGATATTGCGACCGCGCTCGGTATACTCCAACACCTTGAAGAGGAGCTTCTTACCGATGAGCTCGGCCGTCGGAGTGCCGGAGCGCCCCGATCCCATCTGCGAGAACGGGCAGAACCCCCGGACGGTGCCGGCGATCTTGATCTCAAAGCCGCCCTTCACCTCTTTCTCCACGACACCTTCCACCGGAATACCATTGCGCTGCGCTTCCTGCAGGTACGCGCGGGTGGCATCGCCCCCCACGAGCTTGGTCGTGAAGAGTTTCTCACTCTTACTGGAAGACAGGAAATAGACGACGATTGTTTCGCCTTCCTGCACCGTGACATTGCCCTCGGCGTCTTGCAGCTCCTTTCTGTCCATATGGCCTTCGCTCTTTCCCCCGATGTTGAGGAAAATCCACTCCGGACCGATCTTGACGATCTGGGCCTCCACCTTCTGTCCCGGTTTCAGGCGCTCTTGTTTGAATTCGCTTTCCGCCAAAAGCTCGGCAAAACTCTTCTCTTCGTTGTTCTGGTTGTTTTGGTCCATTAACTCTTCCTGTCTCCTCTCGTTACTTGTTGCTTACTATGTCTCTGCCCCCGGCGCGTATTCGGGGTTGAAATTTGCGATGATTACCTCTCTGGTTTTCTTGATCAGTTCGTCGAGGCGCTCCATGGTATAACCCCTGGTCTCGATCGGCCGGTCTACGACCACCTCGATCTCCCCGGAATGAAAGACGAGGGCCTTCTTCGGCAGGATCTTCCGGCTGCCGTTCACTGTCACGGGGAGGATAGGAATCCCTTTCTGCACTGCGATTGCGAAGCCGCCCTTCTTGAATTCTTGAATTCTGCCGTCGGAAGAGCGGGTTCCTTCGGCGAAAAACATTACGCTTGCCCCCTTGGGCAGTCGCGCCATGCCGCTGTTGATGCTGGCGATGGCCTTCTGCGGGTTGCTCCGGTCGATAAAGACGTTCTTGGACGCATAGAGGGCGTAACCGAAGAGCGGTACTTTAAGCAACTCCTTTTTTATGATCCAGCGATACTGGATGCCCAGCCGTGTTACCAGGGCGGGGATATCGAAGTGGGACTGGTGGTTGGAAATGATGATGTAGGACTGCCCCTTCTGAATATTTTCCCTGCCTCTTATTCTAGTACGCACGCACGATATCTTCAAGACAATCCACGCCCAGGCTTTAGAAAAATTGAAGGCCAGGTTTCCCGTTCTGCTGAACAAAGCCACGGTCGTCACGGGAATAAAGAGCAGCAGCGACGCGATGACAAGCCAGGAAAAAAGCCAGAAGACCTTGAAAACGTCGAGAAAGATTCCCATAACCGTTCCTCCTTTCAATTCTGTTCCCTGCAGAAGTCGCGAAAATTATTTACCGCCGTAAAAAACTCCCGCATCATGATCACCCAGGAGTACCACCCCCAGGGCGTCAGATGAAAGTAGGGCTCACGCCAGCGCAACCTGCCGGCCAGGATGAAGGCCGACACCTCAAACCATAGGGTGCGAAGAAACGCCCCTCCGTATTTCAACTCCATGGCCGGGACGTCCAGCTTCATGCCGAAGAGCTTCATCACGAAATCATAGCGCATCTGGTCCTTCTTCGTAAAGACCCGCGTGGCCATGATGGGAAGTTCTCCCTTTTCCACCTGGGCGATGTAGCCCTTGATGTTGAACGTGTTGGCATAGCACAGACCGTTGAGATAGCCGATGGAGCCGCTTCCCAACCCCGCATATTCATCGTAGTCGACGATGTACTCATCGATCATGGCACCCTTCTTCTTCGAGAAGCACCATGCGGAAGAGAAGCGGTAGGGGGGCACGAGGCGCGAAACGATCTGCCGGTAAAATCTCTTCTCCTTCCCATAATCGATCTTCCCCAATTTCTCGACGACCTTCTTCTTCGTAAAATCCGAGACCATCAGCGGATAGTACGTGACCTGATCGAGCCCCAGTTCCAGGATCGTATCGATATCCCGCGCCAGCATCTCCGTGCTCTGTGTGGGAAAGTTAAAGATCATGTCGGCGTTTAAGGTATCGAAGGTACCAAGCAACTCCTTTAGGCGAGAGGCGATGGTGGTGCCGTTGCCGTACTTTTCATAGCGATCCATATCGCGCAGGAGACTATCGTCGAAACTCTGGACGCCCACGGAAAGGCGGTTCACGCCTGCCTTCTTGAGGGCCAGACAGTTGGTCTCCGTCAGGTGATTGGGGTTCGTCTCTACCGAGATCTCGTCCAGGGGAAAGGTCTCCCGCAGAAGATCAAGGGTCTCGATGAGTTCTCCCATTTCCACCGTGGGTGTTCCTCCCCCCACGTAGACCCCGCGGAAGTTGAAACCCTCCTTCTTATATAGAAGGATCT
>JAQULV010000239.1 GCA_028718405.1 Smithellaceae bacterium | reverse complement strand
CAGCGATCTCCTGGAATCGTTGCCCTCCCGCAATCCCTCTCCCGAAAAGCTCTACGAAGCCAAGGAGTCGCTCCATGCCGTGCAATCGGCATTGCAGGGCATCTCCCCGAAACTGCGTGCCGCGCTCGTTCTGAAGGAGGTGGAGGAACTTTCCTATGAGGAGATCGCGGACGTCCTCGACATTTCGGTAGGCACCGTCAAATCCCGGATTTCACGGGCAAGAGAAGAGCTGATGAAGATTTTACGGAACAAACGGAAACGAGAAACGTTGAAAGGATAGGAGACAAGCCATGCGCTGTTTTTCTGCCCGAAAACGGATTTCGCCGTTCATCGACGGCGAGCTGAGACCGGGAGAGGTAAAAGTACTGGAAGCCCATCTGGCGGGTTGCCCGAATTGCGCCGCGATATTCGATGAAATGGCCGGGGCTCGTTCTCTCTTTGCCGGTTTGGAACGTTTCCCGGCGCCGCACGGCTTTTCGACCCGGGTCATGGCGGCCATTCAGGAACAGCCCGAGGTCGGCACCCGTTGGAATCCGGTATTTGCACGGTTTGCCGGGGCCGCGGCGCTCGCACTGGCAATTGCTGCCGGTATCTTTTCGGGGGGCATCCTGACCGGAGCACTTGGTCCCCGTCATGATCCGGCAAAAGAAACCGTGGTGGCGTCCCTCTCCCTTGATGTGTTCGAAGCTTCTCCTCCGGAGTCGCTGGGGAAAGCGTATCTCGCGTCCACGAAGGAGAACCGATGAGGTCCCGGCTCCTGAAAATCCTCCTGGGCGTATCGCTTGTTTTCAACATCTCCGTCCTTTGCGCAGCCGGGTATTTCTACACCGGGAAAAGCGGTTACTGGACTTCTCCTTTCGGCGTGAGGATGCCGCGGGACAAGTTCCTCTTCGAAAATCTGTCTCTGCGTCCCGACCAGATCGAGACCATGCGCAGTCAGGCGATTCGTTTCCGTGCCGCGGTCGATGAAAAACGTCAGGAGATCGTCCTGAAGAGAAACGACCTGCTCTGCCTGCTTCGGGCCGACATACCGGATAACGATGCCATCCAGTCTGCGATCGCCGGGATCAGCCGGAAACAGGAAGAGGTTGAAGGCATGGTGGCGGCCCACATCCTCAAAGAGAAGTCGGCGCTCGATCCGGGACAACAGAAGAAATTCCTGGATCTGATCCAGAATGCCGTGACGCATCGGCAGCCGGATTCTGCCTGCCCGTGGAAGGAGACGACCACCGGTGGGTGAACGGTTCGCATTTCCAATTGGAAGGAGGATCAAGGCGATCCTTTTGTTCCTGCTGCTGGTGGTTCCGATGCCGGCAGCCGGTTCCCCACCGGAACCGCTTTCACTTGAGGAGGCGGTGGAAACGGCCTTGAAGAACCATCCGCAAGGCGTGGAGGCCATCGAGGCCGTAACCGGCGCGGAAGCGCGTACCGGACAGGTCGCCGCCGCCTATTACCCCCAGATCTCCTTCGCTGCCGACTGGAGCCGGGGTCGCACTTTCTTCCCCTCGCTGGAAAACACCAAGCAGATCGAAGCACGCACGGCAACGATCAACCTCAAACAGAACCTCTACGATTTCGGCAGGACCGAAAGCGCACTTGAAGCCTCTCGGGAAAATCAGGCCGCTGCCCGACAGGCTCTGGCCTTCACTAGGCAGGACATCGCATTCAGGGTGAAGACAGCGTACTTCCTCCTGCTCGCCTCTGAGCGTCAGGTTATCGCCACGCAGGACATCGTGCGCGCCAGGGAAGAAGTCTATCGCCAGGCCGGGGAGTATTTCAGGCAAGGGATCCGGCCCAAGGTGGACGTGACCCGGGCAGAGGCGAATCTTTACGCGTCCAGGACCGCCTTGGTCCGTGCCGAGAACAACCGGGACCTTGCCCGGGTTGAACTGTTCTCGGCCATGGGTATGCCCGCCCCGGACGAGCGCACCCTCTCGGAACAACTCCTGACGCTCCCCGCACTGCCAGACCGGGCGGCGTTGAGACAGGAAGCGATCGAAACCAGAGCGGAGCTGAAACGGCTCCACGCCCTGGAAAATGCGGCGGCCGCGGGAGTGAAAGTCGCTCGGAGCGGAGAGCTTCCTATCCTGTCTGGCACTGCCGGCGCCGGTCGTGCATCAAGAGATGATTCATTGTCAGGCGACACCTGGAATCTGGGCGTGAATCTCACGGTCCCGATCTTTACCGGGTACGCCACCACAGAGCAGATCCGGGAAGCAAAAGCCGCGCTTCGCGCCGTCCAGGCCCAGCAGGCCAACCTTCGTCTCCAGATCCTCAAACAGGTCGAATCCGCCTGGCTTCTCGCACGAGAGGCATCGGCCCGCTTCGCCTCGACGGAGAAGGAGGTCGCTGCGGCCCGGGAGAATCAGACCCTTGCCGCCGCAAGGTATCGGGAAGGTGTCGGCACGATCATCGAAGTCAGCGATGCCCAATCGCAGGCTCTCGAAGCGGAAACGGCCAACGTTCAGGCGATCTACGATTCCCGCGTCGCCATCGCACAGATCGAAAGAGCGGTCGGAAAAGAATAAGGTCAGGAGCCCCATGAACAAGTCAAAGATGATCTCCATGTTTAAGCCCCTGCTTTGGGGGGCTGCCGTGCTGGCAGCGGCCGGACTCGTCCTCAAGATGACGCTGCTTGCTCCGGTCCAGGTCAAGACCGCCAAGCTGGAACGACGTGATTTGTCTGCGCAAGCTTACGGCAACGGGACCGTTGAAGCCAAAGTCGTGGTGGGCGTCTCCAGCAAGATCACGGGGCGGATCGTCGCCGTCTACGCTGATCAGGGAGACCGGGTGCGGAAAGGGCAACTGCTGGCAAGGTTGGAGAGTGACGATTTTGCCCAGTTGCAGTCGCAATCCGAAGCGGGCGTCGAAAAAGCGGATTCGGCGCAGAAGGCGGAAGAGGCAACCCTCAACAAGGCGAAGGCGGCGCTGGTTTTGGCCGAGGCCAATGCGGTCCGTTACAAGGCGTTGGGAGACAAGGAACTGGTCGCCCGGATGGAGGCGGACCAGTACGCAACGGCCGCGCAGTTGGCGCGAGCGGAAGTGGCCCGGGCCGAAGCGGTGTTGGACTCGGCGGGGAAGGAACAACGGGCGAGCCGGGCGGGTTTGGGCGTCGCACATAGCCGCATGGGAGATACGCGGATCTACGCCTCCCAGGACGGGATCGTCATCTCTCGCGACCTGGAAGCGGGCGCCACCGTCACCCCGGGCGCACCGATCTTCACGATCGCCGATCCGCGTGTCATCTGGGTGAAAGCCAACGTCGACGAGATGGCCCTCAAGGGCGTGGCTGTAGGGCAAAAGGCGTCGATCGCCCTGCGTTCGGCTCCGGCTAAACCGTTCACGGGACGTGTGGCCCGGATGGCTGCGGCAAGCGACCGTGTGACCGAGGAGCTCGAAGTGGACGTCGCCTTCACGCCGCTGCCGCGATCGTTCCATCTCGGGGAGCAGGCCGACGTCTACATCGGCATCGATGCCCGGAAGGATGCGCCGTCGCTTCCCTCCGGAGCATTCGTGAAGGGAGAGAAGGGACGCGCCGTCTGGATGATCCGGGAAGGCCGGCTGGCATCTCGCCCCGTGACGACGGGATTGGAGGACCGGCGTGGATTCACCGAAGTCCTGTCAGGAGTTGGCGATGGAGATAAAGTTGCGCTGGCCCCGCCGCCCGTGATGGCGACCTTCCGGGAAGGCATGAAGGTTCAGCCCGGGAAATGAATCTCGCACTTCGCGACATCCGGTACCACCTCGGACGGTTTTTCTTGACCGCGATCGGCCTGGGTCTGCTT
>JAQULV010000238.1 GCA_028718405.1 Smithellaceae bacterium | reverse complement strand
CGGCGACTACGTGGAAGCCATGTGGCTCATGCTCCAGCAGGATGATCCCGACGATTTTGTCATCGCCTCGGGGGAAACCCATTCCGTCAAGGAATTCGCCCAACGTGTCTTTGAAAAACTTGATCTGGACTATGAGAAGTACGTGGCCATCGATCCCAAGTATTTCCGCCCTACCGAGGTAGATGCCTTGCTAGGCGATGCCTTTAAGGCCAAGCGCCTGCTCGGTTGGGAGATAAAGGTGAGCTTCGACCAACTGATCGATATGATGATCGCCTGTGACATGGATCTGGCAAAGAAGGAGAAGACACTCCTCGATGCCGGCTACGCCTGCTCGGGAAACTCGCGGATGGTGTAAAGATCTACAGAGGAATATCTGTCTATGGAGTCCATCTTGAAGAATAAATGCATCGCCGTTACCGGCGGTAAGGGTTTTCTGGGGAAGCACCTTGTAGCCGCGCTTCGCGCCGGGGGCTGGAAAGACATCTTCATCTGCGACTTGCCCGACTACAATCTGGTCAACCTCCAAGACATCAAGCGTTTCTACCAAGAGGCAAGTCCGCAGGTAGTTATCCATCTCGCCGCCAAGGTAGGGGGGATCGGCTTCAACCAGGAAAACCCGGCGACGCTTTTCTATGAGAACCTCATGATGGGTGTGCAGCTTCTTCATGAAGGATACCTGCGAGGCATCGAAAAGTTCGTCGCCATCGGTACCATCTGCGCCTATCCGAAATTCACGCCCGTCCCCTTTCGGGAAGACGACATTTGGAACGGCTACCCTGAAGAGACCAACGCTCCTTACGGCCTGGCAAAGAAGATGATGTTGGTCCAGTCGCAGGCCTACCGCCAGCAGTACGGTTTCAATTCCATATTTCTCCTCCCCGTAAATCTCTACGGACCAGGCGACAACTTCGATCCTCGGTCCTCTCACGTCATACCCGCCCTGATCAAGAAATGCGTGGATGCGCAGCAGAAAGGCGAGCGGGAGATCGTCGTCTGGGGAACGGGTTCGGCAACGAGAGAATTCTTCTACGTGGAGGACGCGGCCACGGCGATCGCCCTAGCCACAGAGAAGTACAATAAGAGCGAGCCCGTCAACATCGGTGCCGGATTCGAGATATCCATCCAGGATCTCGTGGAGCTGATCGTCGAGCTGTCTGGCTTTGAAGGACGCATCGTTTGGGATAAAACCAAGCCCGATGGCCAGCCCCGGCGGATGCTGGATACAACAAGAGCCCGGGACGAATTCGGCTTTAGGGCCGCGACGGACTTCCGTACTGGTCTCAAGAAGACGATCGACTGGTATCGATCGACACTGGCGCAGGGTATATCCGCTTGACCTCCGACCGTGCCCTTTCTATCCGCGGAGGCTTCAAGCCCCCCTTTCTCCGGGAGTTTTTATTTGACATTGCGGGGTATTCATGTTAGGTAGCCATGCCCCTATGGATCGAGAGACAAAGAAGTCCTTCGTTCAGATGGCCTATGCCAGTAGTATCGGCATTGCTATGGTTATCACGATCTTCGGAGGGCTCTTCCTGGGCTCTTATCTGGACAGGAAATTGGGGACGGGATACCGTTTTACGATTGTCCTTCTCTTGATCGGGATCACGGCCGGATTCAGGAATATGTATCTCCTGATCAAGAAGAACTTTACCGATGAAAAACCAGTAATTACCTCAATAAAAAGTGAACCGCATAGAAAAAGACCCCCTCCAAAAAAGACTTGAGCTCACCAACTGGCTCGTTTTGGGTCTATTGGTCCTGCTCAGTGCGATCTTGATGTCTTCAAAGTTCACCCTGGGGATATTCTGCGGCGGTCTTATTTGCATTATCAACTTCCATTGGCTCTACCGCAATCTTAGGAACGTTTTCCAGAAACTCGCCAATGGTTCCAGAGCGAGTATCATGGTGAGATACTACATCCGCTTTGCCCTTACTGCCGTGGTTCTGTACTTTCTCATCTCCAGAGACATAGCCGACGTGATCGGCCTGCTGATCGGCCTTTCCGTCGTCGTGATCAATATCGTCTGCACCGTCATCTTGACGTTGTCAAAAAAAAATTTCGCGCAGGAGGTTAGATAGAGAAGATGGAACCCTTGTTGTTCTTACATATCCTCTTCCCCAAAGTCCCGGCCCATGTGACTTACGCCTGGTTCATCATGGTGATGCTGGCGCTCTTCGGGTTCTTGGCGACGCGCCGCATGGATCTTTACCCGGGCAAGTTCCAGAACGTCATGGAAGTGATCGTGAGCGGCTTCGACAGTCTCCTGGAAAGCACCATGGGACATGAGGGAAGGAGGTTCTTTCCCCTCATCGCGACGCTGGGCCTGTTTATCCTGACCTCAAACCTCCTGGGAATCATCCCCGGCTTCGAATCGCCCACGGCCAATCTCAATACGACGGTGTCCATGGCCATCGTGGTTTTCGTGATGACCCACATCGTCGGAGTGAAGGTGCACGGCTTCAAGTACGTTAAACAGTTCTTGGGACCGGTATGGTGGCTGACGCCGCTGATGATGCCCATCGAGATCATCAGCCATCTCTCGCGGCCCCTTTCCCTTTCCGTGCGGCTTTTTGGAAACATCATGGGTGAAGACATCGTTTTGGCGGTTGTCCTCCTGCTGGTACCGCTACTGGTCCCGCTGCCAGTTTTCGCGCTGATGATCTTTACCTCCTGTATCCAGACGCTGGTCTTCATGCTGCTGGCCATGATGTACATCGCCGGTGCCATGGAGGAAGCCCACTAGGACACAGAGATAGACGATTGCTGAAGGACCCTGGGGAATCTCTCGTCCCCAGGGTCCTTTTTTTGTCTGGCGCAACAAAACAAGAAGGCCCCCGGTGTAAGGATCCGGAAGGCCTTATCTCGCCTATCTTTGATTTCTATTTATTGGAGAGATACTCGTGAATCGCCCGCGCGGCCTGCTTTCCCGCACCCATGGCGAGGATTACCGTGGCGGCGCCGGTAACGATGTCGCCACCGGCGTAGACACCTTCGCGGGTCGTCTCGCCGCTGTCACCCTTGGTGATGATATAGCCCCACTTGTTCGTCTCCATGCCCGGCGTTGTAGCCGGAACAATGGGGTTGGCCATTGTACCAACGGCGACGACCACCGTATCCACATCGATGACAAACTCGGAACCCTTGATCGGAACGGGCCTCCTGCGGCCGGAATCGTCAGGCTCTCCCAATTCCATCTGGAGGCACTTGATTCCCTTTACCCAGCCGTTCTCCCCTATGTACTCCACAGGGTTCGTAAGGAGTTTGAACTGAACCCCCTCTTCCTTGGCATGGTGGACCTCTTCCTTACGGGCAGGCATCTCCACATCGGTCCGCCGATAGATGATGTAGGCGTTCTGTGCACCCAAGCGCAAAGCCGTGCGCACGGAGTCCATGGCGACGTTACCACCACCAATCACAGCAACGTTCCTGCCCCTGACGATTGGGGTATCGTACTCGGGAAAGCGGTAGGCCTTCATGAGGTTTGATCTCGTCAGGTACTCGTTGGCCGAGTAGATACCGCTTAGGTTCTCCCCGGGAATATCCATGAAGACCGGCGCGCCGGCTCCCACGGCGAGATAGACGGCGTTGAAACCCTCGGCAAAAAGCTCGTCAACGGTCTTGAGCCTGCCGATAACGGCGTTGACCTCAATCTTCACGCCCAGCTTTTCAAGATAATTCACTTCGGCCTCGACGATGCGCTTGGGAAGACGAAACTCCGGAATCCCGTAAACCAACACCCCTCCGGCCTTATGAAGGGCCTCGAAAACGGTAACGCCGTAACCCAATTTGACGAGGT
>JAQULV010000237.1 GCA_028718405.1 Smithellaceae bacterium | reverse complement strand
CCCGACGGCGTTCAGTCGCTGAAGCCTGGGAAATTCTAACGTCACATGGAGGACATACGCCTTTTGGAAGACACCCTGCGCAGGGACATGTAGAGGCCAAGCCATGAAGAAGATGAAAGTCAACCTGGATAAGAAGGTCGCCTCGTCGTACGAGATCTACATCGGCTCCGGTATCACCGACCGGATCGGTCTGATGATCGCCAAGAACCATCCGGCGGAGCGCTACGTGATCATCACCGATTCCAACGTCGGCGTTCTCCACGGAGAGGCCTTTATCGGTGTTCTGCAAGCCCTGGGGAAGAAGGCTGATATCATCGCCTTCCCGGCAGGCGAGCAGTCGAAAGGAATACAGACCGCTCTCGAGATCGTGGGCAAGATGCTCGCCCTGGGAATCGACCGCAAGGCCGTCCTCATCGCCCTGGGCGGTGGGGTAGTCGGCGACATGGCCGGGTTCGTGGCTTCCCTGTATATGCGCTCGCTTCCGTACATCCAGGTTCCCACGTCGCTGATCGCTCAGGTGGACAGCAGCATCGGGGGATAGACGGCCGTTGATCTTACCGAAGGCAAAAACCTGCTGGGTTCCTTCTACCAGCCGCGCGGTGTTTACATCGACCTCTGCTATCTCGAGACGCTTCCGGAGCGCGAATACTTAAACGGCCTGGCGGAGGTTATCAAGTACGGGGCTATCGAAGATCTGGAGCTCTTCGCTCTTCTGGAGTCGAGTGCCGAAAAGATCAAGACCCGAGACCGCCACCTCCTGGAGAAGATCGTCGAACATTGTTGCCGCGTGAAGAAAGGGATTGTGGAAGTCGATGAGAAGGAAAAGGGCCTCCGGCGAATCCTCAATTTCGGCCATACGATTGGTCACGCCGTGGAAGCGGAATCGGCCTACGGAATTTCTCACGGGATGGCCGTCTCCATGGGGATGGCCGCAGCGGCCTCGGTCTCGGAGAAGCTCTACGATCTTCCACACACCGACCGGCAGAGGCTGGAGAGGCTCCTTGCCCTCTTCGATCTTCCCAGCCAGATTCCTGCGCAGCTGGACATCGAGAAGGTACTTTCCCGCTTGAAGGTGGACAAGAAGAGAGAAGGTGATAAAATCAATTTTGTCCTGCTCAAGAAGATCGGTATGCCCTTTATGAACGGAGGCGTGTCATTGGAAACGCTGAAAGACACCATCGCGGAGTTGCAGAAATGACGAAACGATCCCTCGACAAACTGCGTGCGGAGCTGAGAAAGACCGACGCCGAGCTCGTCAATCTCCTCAACGAGCGTGCCGAGCTTTCCATCGCCGTGGGTAAACTGAAGGCCAAGAATGGTTGGGACATCTACGATCCCTCGCAGGAGAGCAGAGTCTGCGATTACCTGAAGGAGCTCAACGGCGGCCCGCTTCCGTCCAAGTCGCTCCAGCGGATCTTCCGGGAGATCATCTCCGCCTCGCGCAGTCTCCAAGCGCCGGTAACGGCGGCCTATCTCGGGCCCGAGGCGACCTTCAGCCATCTGGCCGCCCAGTCCCATTTCGGCAAGGACACGATCTTCCTGCCGCAGGGCTCGATTTATCAGGTCTTCAATGAGGTGGAAAAGGGAAAGGCCGATTGGGGAGTGGTGCCGGTAGAGAATTCCCTGGAGGGGTCCGTGAACCTGACGCTCGACAGGCTGATCGCGACACCGCTTAGCATCCGGGCCGAGATATTTCTGCGGATCAGCCATTGCCTCATGGCATCAAAAAAGAACATGGCCAAGATAAGGAAGATCTACTCCCATCCCCATGTCTTCGGCCAGTGCCAGGGGTGGCTGCGCGCCAACCTGCCCGGCTACCAGCGCATTGAGATGGAAAGTACGACGGCCGCCGCCAAGGCCGCGGCGGATGATCCCTTAGGCGCTGCGATCGGGAGCGTTCTTGCAGCCGAGAAATACGGTCTGCATATTGTGGCGGACGGGATCGAGGACAATCCCTCCAACACAACGCGGTTCTTGGTGATCGGCGAAGGAAAGAGCAAGGCCACGGGAAACGACAAGACGACGATCCTTTTTGCCACGCGCCACGCGCCGGGTTCCCTTTACCACGCCCTGAAGCCTTTTGCCGAGCGGAAGATCAACCTGGTGAAGATCGAGTCTTTCCCGGTGAAGGAGAGGCTCTGGGAGTATCTGTTCTTCGCCGATGCGGCGGGACACATCGACGACGACAAGATCAAGGGATGCCTTGCCGATCTGAAGAAGGAGACGACGTTTCTCAAGGTGCTCGGTTCCTATCCGCGGGGAGAGGGTCAATGAAAATCTGTGTGCCCATCGTGGGACAAAGCAGAGCCCAGGCACTGCGCGATATCGAGAAGGGCGTTAATCTCGCCGATATGTTGGAGTTGAGGATGGACCTCATTGCCCGCGGCACGGACCTGAGGGAGCTTATGGAAACGGCGCGGTCCTCCTCGCATCGCTGCGGGATACTGGTGACGAACAGAACTGCCGGCGAAGGCGGCGGGCGCGCTTGTTCCGAGGAGCAGAGGGTCGCCCTGCTCAAGGAAGCCGTGGAGCTCGGTGCCGATTACGTGGACGTGGAGCTTGGAACGGAGCCGAGACTGCGCAACGAACTGCGGGAGGCCGTCGAGGCCCGGAAGAAAAGAACGCAACTGATCGTATCTTACCATAACTTTGGCAAGACGCCGTCTCTGCAGGCGCTGAGAGAGATAGTCAATGACTCCATCGACGCCGGGGCCGCCATTGTCAAGATCGCGACCTTCGCCCGTCACCAGGAGGACAACCTTCGCGTTCTGCAGATGATTCCCTTTGCCCGCCGGAAGAGTGTGGGGGCTCTTGCCTTCTGTATGGGAGAAAAGGGGAAGGTCAGCAGAATCGTCGCACCCCTGCTGGGAGCGCCCTTTACATTTGCGTCTCTCTCGCGGGTGTCCGCTTCGGCGGCGGGACAGCTCACCGTCGAGGATACCAACCGGATCTTCGAGATCGTCAGGAGCTGGGAGTAGCACCATGATGCACCGCCATCCGGAGATATTCGCCCTCTTCGGGAACCCCGTGCGGCACAGCCTCTCGCCGTTGATGCACAATACCACCTTGGCGAGGATGGGGATCGACGGACGTTACATACCCTTTTGCATCCACGACCTTCCTTCGGCGGTGCGCGGAATCAGAGACCTCGGCATCAAGGGGGTGAGTATCACGATTCCCTTCAAGGTGGAAGTGATGGAGCATCTTGACGAGATCGACTTCGACGCCCTGAAGATCGGCGCCGTCAATACGATCATGAACACTGACGGCCGGCTGACGGGCTACAATACGGACTGGCAAGGCATGGTTCTGGCGCTGCGCGAGGCTATGGATATCAAAGGGCGGGATTTTGTCATCCTCGGCGCGGGGGGAACGGCCAAGGCCGCGGCGTTCGGCATCATAAAGGAAGGGGGCAGAGCGATAATCGTAAACCGCACTCTGGAGCGCGGAATGCAACTCGCCTGCGATCTGGGCTGTCCCTTTTTCAGGATCCAGGACATCGGTCGGATCGACGGCGACTGCCTGATCAACACGACCCCGGTCGGCATGTGGCCGCATACCGATGTTTCGCCGGTGCCGGCGGAGGTCCTGCAGAACTTCCGGTGGGTAATGGATGTGATCTACACGCCTATGAAGACGAAGCTCATCAAGGATGCCGACGCCTACGGCCGGATCACGATCCCGGGCATGGGGATGTTTGTCCATCAGGGCGCCGAACAGCTACGGCTCTGGACGGGAAAAGAGCCGCCGCGGGCTTTCATGATGCGGGTCGTCCACGAACGCCTGGAAGAGAAAGAGGGGAG
>JAQULV010000236.1 GCA_028718405.1 Smithellaceae bacterium | reverse complement strand
GTTTTTGCCAGCGCTCGAGTTTTTCGAAGGCATCCTCCGCGGCCTTGAAGATGGTTTCCAACGGAACAGGCTTGACAAAATAGTCGTCAAAGCCCGCCTCGCGACACTCTTCGATAGCGAAGAGGGCCGCCCAGCCCGTCATGGCATAGATGATGGAAACCGGCTTGGTAAGCCGGATCTGACGGCACAGCTCGATGCCGTTCATGCCGAAGAGCTTCAGGTCCAAAAAGATGACGTCGATATTTTCCCGGCGCAGGATGTCGAGGGCCTGTTCGGCCGACTCGGCCAGATGGACCTCGTACCCGGCATCTCCCAATGCCTCCTCGAAGAGATCGCTCACGGACAGGTCGTCATCTACGACCAGTATCTTCTTATTCATGATCTCCCTCCTTCACTAACAACCGGCAATTGTTTTGCCTATCCCCGCATGCGTTCCGCTCAGGCGCTGATCCTTTTTACCACCTCTTCACCCATCTCCTCGGTGCCCACCAGAAGCATCCCTTCCTGGAAGATATCGCGTGTCCGGAAGCCGCTTCGGAGCACGGTTTCCACGGCCTCCTCGACGCGCCGCGCCTCTTCCTTCAGACCAAATGAGTACTGAAGCATCATGGCGACGGAAAGGATCGTCGCGACGGGGTTGGCGATATTTCGCCCCGCGATATCGGGGGCAGAGCCGTGAATCGGCTCATACATGGCGGCGCACCTTCCCCGACTGGCCGAGGGCAGCATCCCGATAGAGCCAGTCAGCATGGAAGCCTCATCGCTTAAGATGTCGCCGAAGAGGTTCGTCGTCACGATAACGTCGAACTGCGCCGGATCGCGGATTAACTGCATCGCGCAGTTGTCGACGTACATGTGTTTCAGGCTGACGTCGCGATAATCGCCGCTAACCTCCGTGAGAACGTCCCGCCACAGCTGAGTAGTCTCCAGGACATTGGCCTTGTCCACGGAAACGAGATTACCGCGGCGCTGTCGGGCGATCTCGAAGGCCACGCGGGCGATCCGCTCAATCTCCTCCTCGGAGTAGACGAGGGTGTTGATCCCAACCCGCATCCCCTTCTCCGTCTTTACGCCGCGGGGCTTTCCGAAATAGACGCCGCCGGTAAGTTCCCGGACGATCATGATGTCTATTCCCCGGACAATGTGGTTTTTTAGAGGCGAAGCCTCGATCAAGTCATCGAAGACCGTGACGGGTCTCAGGTTCGCGAACAGTCCCAGCTTCTCGCGCAGACCGAGCAGCGCCCGCTCTGGCCGCACGGAGTAATCGAGCGCCTCCCACTTGGGCCCCCCTACCGCTCCCAAGAGAACGGCATCGGCGTTCAAGGCCATCTCCAGAGACGCGGCCGGCAGCGGGTCGCCGCAGGCGTCATAGGCGGCGCCGCCGACGAGCCCCTCTTCCAGGGTAAAGTTGATGCCCGTCCTTTCCGTTACGACGGAGAAGACCTTCACCGCTTGGGCGACGATCTCGGGTCCGATCCCGTCGCCGGGGAAGACCGCGATCCTATAAGTCTTACCTGCCATTTCCGCTCCGTCTTTTCGCCGCCAGGTAACTCATCAGCCCCCCGGATAAGATCAATTCCTGCATGAAGGCGGGGATGGGCTCCACGGCAAGGCTTTCTTTACCTTTTGCAATCCAGATGAGCCCTTCGTCACCATCAACGGTCAGCTCGTCACCCTCGGCCACTCGTTCCCAGAGGTCGCGTGATTCAAAGATCGTAAGCCCCATATTGAAGGCGTTGCGATAGAAGATACGGGCGAAACTCCGCGCGATGACGCAGGAAATGCCCGCCGCCTTGATCGCGATCGGGGCGTGCTCGCGTGAGGAGCCGCAACCGAAATTCTCTCCGGCCACAATGATGTCGCCTTTCTTCACCTTGACGGGAAACGTCGGATCGGCGTCTTCCATGCAGTGAGCGGCTAGGACTTCGGGATCCGAAGTCGTGAGGTAGCGGGCCGGGATGATAGCATCGGTATCTACATTGTCTCCAAATTTCCATATTTTTCCAGTGAATTTCATGTGGTTCACCTTAAATTATTCTCATAGCTCATCGGGACCGGCGAGCCTGCCTAAAACCGCCGACGCCGCGGCCACGGCCGGATTGGCCAAGTAGACCTCGCTTTCGGGATGACCCATTCGTCCTACGAAGTTGCGGTTCGTTGTCGCTACCGACCTTTCGCCCTTGGCCAGAATGCCCATATGGCCGCCGAGGCAGGCGCCACAGGTGGGGGCGCTGACCGCCGCCTTCGCGTCGAGGAATGTCTCGATGAGCCCCTCCTTCAAGGCCTGACGGTAGATCGTGGGTGTCGCGGGGACAACGATGAGCCGTACGTAAGGGGCGACCCTTCTTCCCTTGAGTACCTTCGCGGCGACGCGCAGATCCTCGATTCGGCCGTTGGTGCAGGAACCGATCCACACCTGGTCGATGGGAACGTTCCCCACCGAGCTGATCCCCCGTGCGTTGGAGGGCAGATGGGGAAAGGCCACCTGGGGCTCGATCTTGGTTACGTCGACCTCAATCACGGAAGCGTAGGTTGCGTCGGGATCGGAATCATAGACGGTGTAGCCGCGCTTTGCCCTTTCCTTTACGTACGCGATGGTCGTCTCGTCGGGGGCAAAGATACCGTTTTTCGCTCCCGCTTCGATGGCCATGTTGGCCATGGTAAGCCGGTCGGCCATCGTAAGCGTCCGGACGGTATCGCCCGTAAATTCCATTGCCCGGTAGAGGGCGCCGTCCACACCGATCTTGCCGATGACGTAAATGATCAGGTCCTTCCCCGACACCCATTTGCTCAGCTGGCCGTGCAGGACAAACTTCATCGATTCCGGAACCTTGAACCACGCTTCACCCGTCAACATGGCCGCTGCGAGGTCGGTACTCCCCACGCCCGTGGCGAAGGCCCCCAAAGCACCGTAGGTGCAGGTATGGCTGTCGGCCCCGATAACAAGGTCGCCGGGAAGGACGATACCTTGCTCGGGAAGCAGGGCATGCTCCACGCCCACCTCGCCGATCTCGAAGTAGTTGGTCAGCCCCTGCTCACGCGCGAACTGCCGGACGATACGGCATTGCTCGGCCGAGGCGATGTCCTTGTTGGGCGTAAAGTGATCGGGAACTAAAACGACCTTTTCTTTATCGAAGACGTTGACGCCCCCGGCCTTCCTGAACTCCGCGATGGCAATCGGTGCCGTGACGTCGTTTCCCAAGGCGATATCCACCCGCGCGTTGATCAACATACCGGTGCGAATCCCCTTCTGCGTTGTGTGTGCCGCCAATATTTTTTCGGTGATGGTTCTCCCCATCCGTTTTTCCTCCCTTACCAATACCAAGCTATTCTTATATCATGGGGTGGCTTTTATTCAACTCTTACCTTCCGGACGTTGCCCTTGAGCCACTCCAGCCTGTTCAAGGCATTGATGTACGCCTTGGCGGAGGCGACAATGACATCGGGATGGGCGCCCCGCCCGACGACGGAGTAGCCGTTGTATTTGAGCTGGACCGTGGCCTCACCCAGGGAATCGGTACCCTTGGTAACGGCATCAACCGCGTATTTCAGCAGCGGGTAGTTGGTACCGGTGATCTTCCTGATGGCTGTAAAGGTGGCATCCACGGGACCTACGCCGAAACCCGCATCTCTGACGGTCTCCCCTTCGACCTCCATTTCCATCGTTGCCGTGGGAATGGCAACGTTTCCGCTTACCACGTTCAGGTAGACGAGCTAGTACTTCTCGACGCTGCTGAACACCTCTTCATAGAGGATCGCTTCCAGGTCTTCGTCGAAGACCTCTTTTTTGATGTCGGCCAATTCCTTGAAGCGGGCCACAACCTTGGAAAGCTGCTCGGGGCT
>JAQULV010000235.1 GCA_028718405.1 Smithellaceae bacterium | reverse complement strand
AGAAGTTCGTTCGCTGCCCGGTTGCCCATCAGATGGGTGCATTCGGGATTACGAGCGATGATGACGGGCGTCGGAACTGCATCAAGCAGAGCGGCAAATTCTTCAGCTCGCTCACGTTCACGCTGTTCGCTCGCGCGAAGCGCTTCCTCTGCCTGCTTACGTTCGGTGATGTCATATACTGTGGCCATGACTGCTGGATTGCCGCCGAAATCGACGTTGTTGACCGTAAGACTTGCCCAGAAGGTCTTGCCGTCCTTGCGCTTGAATTCGGCCTCGTATCCCTGGAGAGACTCCCCCTTTCGGAGGGCATCTACCATCCCGGATCGTCCCTTCGGGTCTTTCCAAATCTCACTTGCATTCGTGTTCCTTAGCTCTTCGAGCGTGTAGCCGAAGAGATTCTCATAGGCTTTGTTGAGATACAGAAACTCTCCGGATAGCGAGCTCACGCCCACGGCAAGGGATGAAGTCTCGGTCAACGCCCTGAAACGTCCCTCGCTCTCCCGCAGTGCCTCCTCTGCCAAGTGGCGCTCGGTGACGTCTATTCCCATATGAGCCATTGCTATCACTTTGCCGCCCTGGATGATCGGAGACAGATGCCAGTTCCACCATGTTTTGCCTTGCGATATCCCTTCGTAAGGGAAATCTGTGAGGTTTCTGGCCTCTCCGGTTTTCACCACTTCGTCATATATGGCCTTGACTCCCTGGACTTCCACTTCGGGTACGTAATCAAGGAGGTCCTTTCCAACCAGTCCCTTTGACTTAAAGGGCTCGGCCCAGAGTTTCTGGTAATACTGGTTATGGGCCAGTACGGTATAAGGAGGCTTTGCGTCGAACAGGGCTAGACTCGCATTTGAATAGTCGAACAGCGCCTGTAATTCGGCCTGTTTTCTGCGAAGTTCTTCTTCCGCCTTCTTGCGCTCGGTGATGTCTGACAAGATCAGTGCCAATCGACCTGGGGTTGGGCGGTACACGGAGAAGTCACAGTATCTGTTGCTGGCGGGCAAGAGGATTTCATCCTTGTAGGGCTCGCCGCTGGAAAGAACCTTCTCATACGTGTCAAAGACAGGATTCCTGGTGCGGGGATAGTAAACCTCCGAAAAGAGCCTGCCGACGAACTCTTCCGGGGCCTTCCCCAAATGCTTACGTACGGCGGGATTGGCCATCAGGTATTTCAGGTCCACTAGCCTGCCTTCCCCATCGAAAACCGGCTCGGCTAGCAAGGCCGCCGAGTTGAGATGCGTGAAGAGGTTGCGGTACCGCTCCTCGCTCTCCTGCAGCGCCTCTTCCGCCTGCTTACGTTCCGTCACATCCCTGATGATGAAAGTGGCAATGCGGCCCAGGGATGAGCGCTTCACCGATATGGAGGCCTCACCCTGGAAGGACGCGCCAGCCGGGGTTATAAAGTCAATCTCCGTTACGCCCGCCGCTTCGCCAGCCTTCTCGATTGCGGCAACGGCTTCCATTACCTTATTCGTGGGCACTACGGCCTCGATATTCTTTTCCAACGCCTCGTCGCGGGAAGGGCCGAAAAGCCCGACCGCCGCCTTGTTCCACAAAAGTATGGAGCCTTTCTCGTCCACGGAGATGACGGCATCGCTTACCGTATCCATGATGTCCCGCCAGTGAAGTCCCGGCGCCTGAAAGAGCTCGGCCATGATCGTTCCGAGCTTCGTCGCCCGTTGCTTTGCACTTCGAAAGGCGGACGTCACAGCAGCGACAAAATACAGCCCGGCAGCGTACTGGGCAGCCCGACCAATCCAGCCAACAGGACTTCCCACTGCCGGTTGCATATATACACCTACGGTATTGATCGCCATCAGCCCCAGGGCAAGGGCATACCAGTAGAGGAATGAAGCTTCTTCCTCGAGGAAACGACTCATCAAGGACGCAAAACAGATGAAATAGAAACCTCCTGAAACAGCAACCACGATCTGCCTGATAGGCAGCGGGCCGATTCCCTGGATGAAGAAAGGCGGTATGGCTCCTCCCAGGGTGAGAATGCAAAGAACCGCAATCAGCATCGGTACGCCAACCATAACGAGGACCAGTTTCTGCTGACGACGCGTTTTATTGAGCTCAGGCTGAGTCTGTGCCACATTGGCGATCACACCCCACAGGTGAAATATGGAGCTGACGAGAGCGGAGACATTGAATATGGTGACGTTCGCATTGGCTCCCCAGGGCTCGCGCACCCATCCTGCCACCAATGCTCCAATCCCCAGTGACAGGACGCCGCATCCCAAAAGGATGAGCGCGGGCAGACCGCTTAATAGATAGCTCCTTGCCGCGGCATAGAAGACAACGCAGCCGACCATGAAGAGAAACACCGTATTAAGGAGGGGAAGGAGCAGGGGAGGCTCGAAGACCGTCGTAGCGTGGGGAGACCGGCTGAAGGCCAAAAGGAGCGCGATCACCGTAAGGACGGGAATCAGCCCCAGGTAAAAAACGTAATCTCTTTTCCAGCTTCCCATTGGTCCTCCCAAAAGATAGGTGCCTATGCCTCGCGCCCTTTCCGGCACGGGGAGTTGAGCGACGGACATAAGATGGAACCCAATTAAAAAGAAATCTTGAAAAGATAATAATTAGTAACATATTTCTAACTAACGAGGCAAGGGGGAGTTCAGATCTTGCCAGTATCCGGACTAAACAGCTTGAAAATCGTGTTTCCTTCGGTAATAATCATCGTCACCGCAAGGGGGGGAACCAATCACCAAAATTAGCCAAGGGGAAAGGAGTAGCTATGACGGAGTCAGTTAACAAAGTCATGACAGCCAAGGAAGCTATCATGAGATTCGTCAAGGACGGCGACCACCTGATCATCGGTAATTACACGGTGGGGACTTGCGCGGAGCTGGTCTTCGAGGTGATCCGTCAGGGGAGGAAGGGGCTGACGCTCTACTCGCAGTCGGGGGTATTCGATGTGGAGGTGCTCGTCGGCGGCGGTTGCGTCGATCGTTTGGTCAGCACTTACGTCTACCGTGCCGGCGGCAAGAACGGCGGCTCGGCCGTCGAACGTGCCATGCAGGACGGAACCCTCGAAATGGAGGACTACACGAACTTCAACTACAACGCCCGTCTCGTTGCCGGCATGCACGGCTTCAGCTTCATGCAGGTGCTGCCGGGGATCATGGTGACGGACCTCTTCAAGAAGAGATCGTTTCTGGGCGACGACAAGTACCGCGTCATCAAGTGCCCCTACACGGGAAAAGACGTGGTTACGGTGCCGGCGGCCAACCCGGATGTCTGCATTGTGCACGTACAGCGGGCCGATAAATTCGGGAATGCCCAGTACTGGGGCGCCCTGGGGAGTGTCGTGGCGGCGGCGCTGGCAAGCAAAAAGGTTATCGTGTCCTGCGAAGAGATCGTCGAGCACGATATCATCCAGTCGAGCCCGCATCTTACGGTGATTCCCGCCCATCGTGTGGACGCGGTGGTTGAGGTCCCCTGGTGCGCGCACCCGACGGAGGTTCTGGGTTATTACAACCTGGACCGTTTCATGTACGGCCTTTTCTTCACCGCCGATTCCACCGGCGACGGCCTCAAGACCTGGATGGACGAATGGGTTTACGGCTGCAAAGACCGGCAGGCCTACATCGACCATTACGTCGCCAAGTTCGGCAGCGGCTGTCTGGACGATATCAAGGCCAAGCCTTATTACTCCGCACCTGCCGATTACGGTTCCGCCTTTACTTCTTACTGGACAGAGGACGGAAAGGCTCGAGGACTGGGGGTGAGCCTCGAAGAGATGGAGGCGATTATGAAGGAAAGGGGGATGCTCTATGAGTAAACCATACAGCTTGAACGAACTTCTGATCATCGCGGCCGCGCGCGAGATTCGCGATTATAAAAACATCGTCCTGGGGGTGGGGCT
>JAQULV010000234.1 GCA_028718405.1 Smithellaceae bacterium | reverse complement strand
GCCCCGCGCATGGAGCCGTCACCCTCAACGATAAACAGAAAGTCAATATTCATTCTTTTTAGCGTCTCTAGCATCTCCGCGATATTCTGCCGACCACGCGACGAGGATAGGATACTGCCGCCGACGGTGTGTATCTCGTTGACATAGTCGGGCGAGAGCCCCACGATGCGATGACCGTAGCGCGGGACAAGACCCTGGAATCCGTATCGTATGCCGACGATATTTGTTACGCCATAGCGATGATAGAGCTCCATAACGACGGATCTGATGACATCGTTGATACCTGGGCACAAACCGCCACAGGTCACAATGGCCGCTTTGGTGTTACGCGGATCGAAGTGAATGATATCTCTGGGACCGGCGACTTCAACTGAGAGGGGTGAACCATCTGCCGATGATAGAGATCGATAATCATCGAGGTAACAGTTAAAAAGGATACGGCGATTGTCAGGGGTGAATTTCTTAAGAGTGAGTGGCGAAGGGATCGCATTTTCGCCGAGACTGGGAACTGCAAAATCGATGGATAAAACGGTCATAAGAAGGCCATCCTGCGGGTCAGTTTCTTGGAGACTCAAGGGGCGGATTGCAGAGACTCACGCGCGCTACAGCGGCGTTCGCAACAGACACCCGGCGGCCGTTGACAGTGAGCCTTCCTTCCGCGTACCACTGAATGGCCTGAGAGTATATCTTGTGCTCTTCGGCTAGGATTCTGGCGCCCAGAGATTCTTCCGTGTCTTCCGGCATTACTGGAACAACGGCCTGGATGATAATCGGGCCGGTGTCGACCCCTTCGTCAACGAAATGAACCGTGCATCCCGAGAATTTTACCGCGTAGTCGCTGGCCTGCCCCTGGGCATGGATACCGGGAAAGGATGGAAGCAAAGCGGGATGGATGTTCATGACCTTCAGGGGAAAAGCGTTGAGAACTGCAGGGGAAAGGACGCGCATGAATCCCGCCAGGACAACGAGATCAATCCCATGTGAATTCAGAATCGCAATGAGTCGCTGATCGAATTCTTCACGACTGGAGAAATCGTGCGACACGATCACAATGGAGGGTATGCCGTGCTTCTCGGCACGCCGCAAGGCGTAGGCTTCAGTTGTGTTACTTATGACTATTTCAATCTGGGCACTGAGGTGTCCAGATTCGATATTATCGATAATGGCCTGAAGGTTTGAACCGCTGCCCGACACCAAGACCGCTATTTTGACCTTTCGAACCATGCACCCGCGTCCTACACCAGGGAGACGAAAGGCTGGTCATCGTCCCGTTTTTCAATAACGCCGATACGGTAGGCTTTTTCCCCAAGTTTCTCCAACCTATCCAGAATATCTCCTTCTTCCTTATCGGGTACTACCAAGACCATCCCCACCCCCATGTTGAAGACCCGCATCATCTCCTGGTCTTCAATGCGTCCCATCTGCTCGATAATCTTAAAGATAGGAGGAATCTCCAGCTGTCCTTGGTGATAACAGCTCTGCAAACGCTGGGTACAATGCGGGGGATGTTTTCCAGAAACCCACCGCCCGTTATATGGACGAGACCTTTGATGTTGAAGCTCTTAAAGAGGTTCAGGAGAGGCTTCACGTAGATTTTAGTGGGCCTGAGAAGCTCTTCCCCTAGTGGGCAATTCAGGCCGGCCGGCGTACCCGCAAGGTTGAGCTTGCCGTCTTCCAGGAGCACCTTCCGGACTAGGGAAAAGCCGTTACTGTGTAGGCCATTGGAGGCAATGCCGATAATGCGGTCCCCCACTTTGATTGCTGAACCATCGATAAGTCTGTCGGCATCAACGACTCCTACGCAGAAGCCCGCCAGGTCATACTCATTATCTCCGTAAAAGCCTGGCATTTCGGCCGTTTCGCCGCCGATCAGAGCGCAGCCTGCATCTTGGCAACCTTTCACGATTCCCTCGACAATCTGTACGCTTTTCTCAAGGGTGATCTTCCCGGTCGCAATGTAATCAAGGAAGAACAGGGGTTCGGCACCTTGAACAACGACGTCGTTGACGGACATGGCGACGAGATCTATACCCACCGTATCGTGCTTATCTAATGCGTGGGCAATCATGAGCTTGGTTCCGACACCGTCTGTGGCCGAGACGAGAATAGGGTTCTTGATCTTTCCGGGGTCAAGGTGGAAACAGCCACCAAATCCGCCAATATTGTTCATGACCTCTTTGCGAAACGTGGTCTTCAGAAGAGGTTTTATTCGGTCCACAAACTGGTTGGCAACGTCGATATTTACGCCCGCGCCCTGGTAAGAAGCCTTATCCAACATAATGACTCCGAATGTAGGTTGATTTGGGGCACTAAAAGAAGGGAATGAGATACGGCCCATTGTTGTACCCAAGTGCTTTCTTAGCGTAAACGCCGATTCAAGTCAAATATTTCCTTGAGATCAGCCAAGTTATTTGTTAACAGCTTCAGTGTCTTGCATCGTTATGTCAATGGGTTATATATGAAACTGTTCGAAAACAAGGCACATAGAATTTTGGAGAAGATAGAGGCGCCGCTACTGTTTTCTTCGCGGGAGAGTTATCTCCACTTGCCGACCATCAAGGAGATGGGAGTGGCCATGATTACCCTGGCTGACGAGTTTGAGAGAACAGTACTCGGCTGTTCTATTCAAGAGGAAGACAGGCAGGGGCTTTCCACTCGCCTATTGCAGTTTCGCGGGCTCTTTGCCGCTTTCGACTCTCTGACCATAGATGAAAAGAAAAAGGCAATTACGACGGCCCAAGCGCTACTGATAGAGATCAGAGATATCCTGCCTGATGCGGCTACGTTAACGCCGTGTGAGGGAACCATCCCGGCGAATGCCACTGATAATCTCGATGAGAGTTTCCATAAGCTATCGCTGCCGCTTCAATATGTGAAGGGGGTCGGTCCGAAGACGGCGGCTTTGCTTTCCAAGAAGTTGTTGAACAACATAGAAGACGCGCTCTATTTTCTTCCCCGTCGTTACGAAGATCGGAGGCATATCGATGCCGTGAAAGATCTAAAGGTCAACGTAACAGGAACGGTAATCGGAACTGTTTGTAAAGCCGAGATTCATCCCTATGCACGGCGGAGGGTGTTCGAGGTAGTCCTGGACGACGGAAGCGGCACGATTACCGCCAAATGGTTTCGGGGTAATTTCCGCTTTCTCAGGGGTACCTTCGGCAAGGGGCAGAGACTCATCCTAACGGGGGATGTCCAAGGTGTTCATGGCCATTGGGAAATGATCCACCCAGATTTTGAGATCATCGACAGCGATGAGGATGATTTTCTCCACTTCATGAGGATCGTTCCCATCTATTCCGAAACAGAAGGATTGCGCCAGAAAAATATACGACGCATCATGAAACGGATCGTCACTGATTACGCATCGGCCCTGGCAAGTCCAATACCCGAGGAGATAGCGAAAAGACGGGATCTGCTGGATATTCATACGGCCATAAATGAAGTCCATTTCCCGTCAACCGATCAAAACATAGAGCTTTACAACGAAGGTAGATCACTGGCCCATCGCCGGGTTATTTATGACGAATTATTCTTCTTTCAATTGGGACTGGCGGCAAAGCGGGCTGGAAGCAATCTGGAGCCGGGCATCATTTTTCGGGAGGGTAGCCGCCTCCTGTCGGAATTCTACAGATGCCTACCCTTTACACCGACAGCGGCGCAACTTAGAGTCACAAATGAGATTCATGCCAGCATGGCACGGGGGGCTCCTATGCACAGACTTCTGCAGGGCGATGTCGGTAGCGGGAAGACGATTGTCGCCATGGCAGCCATGATCAGGGCCTGCGAAAACGGCTACCAAGCGGTACTGATGGCGCCCACAGAAATATTGGCGGCTCAACAGATTAGTCGGATCAGCGAGTGGTGCAATCATCTCGGCCTCAAGGCGGCGATG
>JAQULV010000233.1 GCA_028718405.1 Smithellaceae bacterium | reverse complement strand
CCAGGAGAGGTTCCAGGATCGTCCCACCTGTGGGAAATGCCATTCGCCTCTTGATGATATTATTATCAGGTGCTTAAACTGCGGAACCAAGAACCGGATGCCGGAGGACAAACTGGGTGGCAAACCCCTGTGCGGCCGTTGCGGGACAATCCTGGTTATTTATGGCGGCACCGGCAAACCGATCGAAGTTACTGATGCCAATTTCAATAGAGAGGTCATCTCGTCGCCTGATCCGGTGCTTGTGGATTTCTGGGCGCCTTGGTGCTCCCCTCGCCGGCTCGTAGGGCCAGTGATCGAGGAGTTGGCCGCCAAGTACGCGGGAGGAATCGTTTTTGCTAAATTGAACGTGGACGAGAATCCCGTCGTCGCCACTCAATACAACGTCAGCAATATTCCCACGCTGATCGTGTTCAAGGAAGGCAAGCCCGTCGACAGGATCGTGGGGGCCATGCCGAAGGAAGATATCGAGCAGCGTCTGCGTACCGTCATGAAGATGAATTAATGAAGGTGCAATTAGGCGAATAGCAGGACGAACCGTTCCAGCAGTTGCCTTTCAAAGTGGGCCGTCATCCCTTCCCGCATCAATTTCAGAGCCTGCAAAGGCGCCAGCCGCGGCTTGTACGGTCGCTCCGAGGAGAGGGCGTCGAAGATATCCACAATGGAGCAGATCTTGCCGTAGACGTGGATCTCATCGCCCCTCAGCCCGCAGGGATAGCCTGTACCGTTCTTCCGTTCGTGATGCTGTAAGACGATGATCTTACTTTCTTCGGTGAGTTGCCCGGCATCACGAAGGATTTGATAACCAAAGGCGGGATGCAGCTTCATCTGAAGCATCTCGTCGGGGGCCAGCTGACCGGATTTATTGACGATGGTACCGTCGACCTTAACCTTACCCAGATCATGAAAGAAAAATCCCGCTCCCAAATTATGCATGTTGTGCCCAATCGTCCCTCTGAAGAGGGCCTTGGCGAGAGAAATACCCATGATGCCAACGTTAACGGAATGAACGTAGGTGTTGTAATCCTGAGAAGTGAGGCGAAGCAGATGGGCCGCCGTCTCTTTCTCGGTAAGGATAAGATCGACAAGTGCCTCGATGCCTTTCTTGGCGGCCCCGATATTGGCGCCGGTCGGATCCCCCATTAATCTCTCTATCATGATGACGGAATAGGCGTGCACCAGCTCCGCCTTTTCCCGCGCGGTGATCTTTCTGTTGGTTGCGCTTGCCTCCAATTCCTCCGGGACGATCGAGACTGCGAGTGTCGGAAGGACGTTGCGCCGGCTCTTCCCGACATCACACGCCACCGCCTCGACTCCGGTCGCCGCAATGTTCTTGATCTGTGCTTCTGAGGTAATAAGAAATTGATCTTCCAGGAAGGAATGTCCCCGCAATTGGGCAGGCAGGATCACGTACATGCCGATCTTGAGGTCAGCCGTTCTTACGTTTTCTTTCATAGAACCAAGACTGTCATTCAACGTGCGATAGCCGCCGTCAGCGGAGCAACCGGTCTCTCTTTTCCAGCTCGATTTCGATGTTTTTCAAGCGCTCGATATCGGTCAGGGCCGCCTGTAGCTTTTCGTTCTGCAGGCGGATGTCCTTCTTCAGTTGATCATTTTCTTGTGCGAGGTCCGTCTGCTGTGCCTTGAGCTTATCGGCGAGTCTGCGACAGTCGGAGATATCGTTCAACAGGCCCACCAATCTTTCGGCAAGTTTCTTCCATCTACTGTTCGGGTGATCCTTGATTATAGCGTCAAAGGCTTTGCGTGCCCGGCCGTAATCGGGGGGCTGGCCATCTTGACCTAAGGCCAACATCCCTTCGTAGATGAGCTCGGCGTCGGTGGGCGTTTGTTCAGGAGCTACCTCCGGCGCGATAGCCTGCGGCACCGTGGCCGGCTTCGCCTCAGGAGGGGGGGTAAAGCCGTGCGCACAGGCGAGGAGCACTCCTGCCGCCAGGCATACCAAGCAGGTCATCAAGCACTTCTTTCTACTGCCGGTTCTCATGAGAGGCTTCATAATATCTCTTCCAGGTCTTCCCGTTTCACGTAATTGCTGCCGGGGAGGGCCTTTGCATATTCCTTCAATTCCGCCGCCGCCTTTGCCATCTCCAAGGGACCCTTGAAAAGAGTCCCGTCATCAGTGACGATGGCGATGGTGACGGTAATCAACGGAAACTTCTGCTGCAGACCACTTCTATTGCTCCCCACGATGTACCCGCGTTGCCGATCCTTCTCATTGTAGAACCTGAGGATGCGACTGTTGAACTCGGCCACGACGCCCCGGCATATATTTTCGGCCCGTTCAGGACTGCATAAGATAATATAATCGTCGCCGCCGATATGCCCGAGAAAATCTTCCGCCGTTCCCGATTGGGCAATTTGGTCGGAAAGCAGCGCGGCAACTTCTTTGATTATCTCGCTTCCCCAAGCGTAGCCGTATTTATCTGCGAACGGCTTAAAATTGTCAAGATCAACGTGGCACAGGGAAAAGGGAAGCCCCTCGATGAGGCGGCGCCGGATCTCGTTTTCAATGGCTCTGTTTCCCGGCAGTCCGGTGAGCGGGCTCGCGTCCAGATGCAGGACCTCCAACTCCTTGAGACGCTCCTTCATGAAATCAAAGGCCCGCGCCAGGGAGCCGAACTCGTCCGCACGGTTGATTTTTATCTCTTCGTCGAACTTGCCTTCCGCGATGAGCGTCGTTGCGCGTTCGAGCTTCTTTAACGGTCGGGAGATATTGTAGGTGATAAGGATAGCCAGAACCAATCCCATAAACAGACTGAGAAAGCTGATCATCGCTGTCATCCGGGACGCGCTGATCACGCGTTTTTGGATGAGATTCGTGCGGGTGTCGATATCCTTTTCGATCCGACGTTGCAGGACACTTAGGTACGAGGCCATGTAATCCATGAACCTTCGCCCGTCCTGTTCCGAAAGGTTCAGGGCCTCCTCGGTTCTTCCCTCCTGAAGCAACGCCACTTCTTGTTTAAATATATCGTTGTAGGTAGTATGGGTGAAGGCCAGTTTGTCGGCCGCTTCCTTGATCCCCGGGAAGGAATTTGTCCGCAGGGAAGCGAGCCGTCGATCGTACTCCTGGCTGCGCTGCCAGAAAATCGCTTCCAGCGATGGGTCTTTCAGGACGAGGTATTTCTTCTCGGCGCTCTCCTGAGCGAGAAGCGTGTCCAACATTCCCTTGCTGATCTCGGCCAGGACGAAGTCTTGATTGATAATGGTGTGGGCAAGTTCGTTTAAGCTCTGCAGTCGATAGACGGCGTAAGCGCTTGCCGCCACGGTCAAAAGGGCCATGGCCAGGTAACTCAGGAGTAATTTGCGGCTGATGTTGAATTTCATCTCTCACCCCGATCCCGCCACTTGGCAACGCTAAGGGCTGCTGCGCAGTTCGTAACATATCCCTGGGCATTGCGCAAAGAAGAAATGAAGGAATTGCCTTGCCGCCCTATTAAAGTTTTGATAAATAATTGAAAAAAGGCCGAGCAGTTTTCAAATCCAGCCATGGGAGGCTTCATAAAGATGATCTACAACGAGGAGTTTGAAACTCTGCCTAAGGAAGCCATCGAGGCCCTGCAGCTGCGCAGGCTAAAGCAGGTCCTGGAGCGCGTCTACCATACCGTCGGATTTTACCGACGTAGTTTCGACGAGACCGGCGTCCACCCCGATGATATCCGCAGCGTGGCGGATCTGCAAAAGATCCCCTTCACCACCAAACAGGATCTCCGCGACAATTATCCCTTCGGGCTTTTCGCCGTTCCCATGAGCAGTATCGTCCGGCTCCACGCTTCTTCCGGTACCACCGGGCGTTCTACCGTTGTCGGTTATACGAAACGCGACATCGATACCTGGTCGGAGTTGATGGCGAGATGTTTCGTGGCGGCCGGGGTAACCAAAAACGACGTCATCCATAACGCTTACGGC
>JAQULV010000232.1 GCA_028718405.1 Smithellaceae bacterium | reverse complement strand
CCTTCAATATCTCCAAGTCATCGCCCGCGACGAGAGAGGCTGCCTCTTCCCATTCAGCGTTTGAAACCGCGATATCATCTTTCTCAAGCCGGTAGCCGTCGAACTTCTCCGTATAGCGGAAGAGTGCCTGATCCCCCTCGGCAGCAACATCCGAGCAAATCTCCCGGACTGTCTCCCAAAGCTTACCATCAACGGCCTTGCCACGGAGCTTGATCCGACCGAGAAAACTCTCGAAAGCATCGTCCCCAGTGCGAATGACCTTCATCCTATACCTTTACCCTCCTGATGTCGGCGCCCAGTGCCGAGAATTTCTTCTCTATCTCCTGATAGCCACGATCCAGATGATACACCCTATTTATCTCCGTCCGCCCTTCTGCCACGAGCCCTGCCAGGATGAGCGACGCCGAGGCGCGCAGATCCGTCGCCATGACCGGGGCACCTTTGATACGAGGAACTCCTTTCACCATAGCAGTATGACCTTGGATTTCGATGTTGGCGCCCATCCTCGTGAGTTCGCCCACGTGCATGAACCTGTTCTCAAACACGGTCTCGGCGATGGCAGAGAGACCTTCGGCAACTGTCATGTAGGCCATCATCTGGGCCTGGAGGTCCGTCGGGAATCCCGGAAACGGCGCCGTCCTCACGTCGACACTCCGAATCGGTCCGCGTCTTTTCGCGCTAATTCGATCCTCCGTGGAGGTGATCTCCATACCCGTATCGATGAGCTTCGCGATCAGGGCGTCCAAATATTCCGGATCGCATCCGCAGACCGTAACGTCTCCGCCCGTGATGCCGGCGGCGATGAGAAAGGTGCCGGCCTCGATACGATCGGGCATTACACGGGCAGTTACGGAGTGAAGTCCCTCGACCCCATCGATCTTGATCGTATCCGTCCCGGCGCCCGTGATCCTGGCACCCATGCCGTTGAGCACCTCGGCCAGGTTAACGACCTCAGGCTCTTTGGCCGCATTCTTCAGGACCGTCTTGCCTTTGGCGAGCGCCGCCGCCATCATGATGTTTTCTGTTCCTGTGACCGTCACCGTCTCGAAGAAGATTTCCGCCCCCTTGAGCCTGTCGGCCTTTGCCTCAACGTAGCCGTCCACCAGATCGACCTGAGCACCCATCTCCCGAAGGGCCTTGATGTGGAGGTTAACCGGCCTTGCCCCGATGGCGCATCCTCCCGGAAGCGACACTCTGGCTCTTCCCATGCGTGCCACCAGCGGCCCCAAGACCAAGATGGATGCCCTCATCGTCTTCACGAGTTCGTAAGAGGCTTCGAGGTTATCGATTTGCGAAGCGTTGATCTTAAGGGCCCCATCCCCCTCCATCTGGACCCCTAAACTCTTCAGAAGCCTTTTGGCCGTCTTGATATCTACAAGATCGGGAATGTTTTCGAAGGTGTTCCAGCCATCTGTCAGAAGCGCCGAAACCATTATCGGAAGGGCGGCGTTTTTGGCGCCACTGATCTGGACTTCCCCCTGCAGTTTCTTGCCACCTTCTATAATGATCTTGTCCATAGCACTAGCTCCTCTTGGCCTTGACCACCCTCGTCAAGCCCCCATAGTCGGATCGGAATTCTATTCCCTCATAGCGGCCCGTGGCAACAAATATCTTCCGCAGTTCCTCTTCTTGGAAGGCGCCGATCTCTAGGAAGATCCATCCCCCTTCGGCAAGATAGTCTATGGCCTTGCCGATGATAAGCTCGTGAACCTCCGTCCCCTTTGGCCCGGCAAGCAATGCGTCACGCGGCTCGTAGTCCTTTACGCCCCGGGGAAGCCCGGGATATTCCGCGGCTGAGATATAAGGGGGATTGGAACAGATTACATCGAATAGCCCGTCCAGCCCAGCGAAGAGATCACTCTTAAGAAAATGAATACGTCCCCCAAGACCGTTTCTTACGGCGTTTCGCTTGGCGACTTCGAGTGCCGCGGCAGAATTATCCACAGCCACGACGGCGGCGCTCAGTTCGCAGGCGAGAGCACAGGCGATGGCGCCGCTGCCCGTGCCGATGTCCAGGATACGAAGCGGGTTATTGCGGCCTGCAATTGTCGCAAGAACTTCCTCTACCAGAATCTCCGTCTCCGGCCTCGGAATGAGCACTGCGGGATTGACCTCGAACTCCAAGGACCAGAATTCCTTCCGTTCCACAATGTAAGCCACGGGTTCACCTGCCGAGCGCCTGCCGATTAACAGTTCAAAGGCGCGAAATTCTTCCGGAGAGATGGACCGCTCCGGACGTCGGTAGACTTCCAGCCGGTCGATGTTCAGCAGGAACCTCAGCAATACCTCGGCGTCCAGTTCGGGAGAGAGAGAGCCCGCCTCTCTTAATCTGTCTGCCGCCCAGCGCAGTGCGCGCCGGATGTCCACCGGGGGATCGCCGGTCATTTCATTCCTTAATCGTTCAGCCTGTCGCGTTCTTCAGAGCCTCTGCTTGATGGTAGGTGGTCAGAGAATCCAGGACCTCGTCGATCTCACCGTTCAAAAAGCCGTCCAGGTTATAGAGGGTGAGGCCAATGCGGTGATCGGTCACCCTTCCCTGGGGAAAGTTGTAGGTGCGGATCCGTTCGCTCCGATCTCCCGTGCCAACCTGGCTCTTGCGTTGCTCGGAGATCTCGGCATTCTGTTTCTGGATGGCTATGTCCAGAAGGCGCGACCGCAACACCTTCATCGCCTTGGCCTTATTCTTCAATTGGGACTTCTCGTCCTGGCACGTGACGATCATCCCCGTCGGCAGATGGGTTATCCTCACCGCCGAATCGGTGGTATTGACACTCTGGCCGCCGTGGCCGCTGGAATGGTACACGTCGATCCGAAGTTCGTTGGGATCGATCTGCAACTCCACTTCCTCCGCCTCGGGAAGAATAGCGACCGTTACCGCTGAGGTATGGATGCGCCCCTGGGCCTCCGTAACGGGAACCCTCTGCACCCGGTGGACGCCACTTTCATACTTCAGCCGGCTGTATGCGCCCTGTCCCGAAATGAGGGCGATGATTTCTTTAAAGCCGCCGACCCCGCCCGCCGGCGTGCTGCTGATGACCTCCACCCTCCAGCGGCATTTTTCGGCGTAGCGTGCATACATGCGAAAGAGATCGCCGGCGAAAAGGCCCGCCTCATCCCCGCCCGTTCCGGCCCTGATCTCTAGAAGAACGTTCTTTTCATCGTTGGGATCTTGGGGAAGGAGCAGAACCCTTATCTTCTCCTCGAGGCCCGACAGTTGCTCTTTCAGCGAAGGAAGCTCGTCTTTGGCCAGCTCGCGCAACTCCTCGTCGTTGCCGCGCAGCAGCTCTTCCGCTTCCGCGGCGCGTGCCGTGAGGCTTTCATAGCTCCGATAAGCCTCGACCAACTCTTGAAGATCGGCGTGCTCTTTCGCGTACTTTCGGTAGATATCCGGCCTGCCGACCACGTTGGGATCGCTGAGCAATCCCTCCAGTTCGCGATATCTGATATCTACGTCTTTGAGTCTGTTGAGCATGAAAAGTCCAGCCTGGTTTATCTTCTCGAGTAAAAGAGGTCTAGGTGAGCCCCTGCTAAATCAAAAAGGGGAACTCCGCAATGCTCGATCGCCGGTTCCCCTTAACTTGTTTCCGCGAATATCCGCCGGATGTATTCTTATTTGCCTTCCTTCTTGGCGTACTTCTTCTTGAACCGCTCCACGCGTCCCGCCGTATCGATGATCTTCTGTTTGCCGGTCATAAAGGGATGGCACTGCGAACAGATCTCGATCTTGATGTCCTTTTTGGTCGATCTCGTGTTGATGACGTTGCCGCAAACGCAGGTGATCGTCGTTTCCTTATACTCGGGATGAATACCTTCCTTCATAGCTTATCCTCTCTTCTTAAACACGCGGCCGTTGCCGCCGGGTGGTTTTGCTAAGGGGGCGCATTATAACCCGTAAAATGATAATTTCAAGATATTTTTCTCGGTTCCTATTG
>JAQULV010000231.1 GCA_028718405.1 Smithellaceae bacterium | reverse complement strand
GAAGGGACGGGGGAAAAAACTCGTTGCATCGCATGTGAAGCTCTTTGCCTCCACGGTAGGACTCCCTGTCGTTCAACCGGAGCGCGTGAGGGAACAAGATTTTCTATCTTACCTAGCAGGCCTTGCCCCGGAGATGATCGTGGTCGCTGCCTTCGGCCAGATCTTGCCGAAAGAAATCATCACCATGCCTCCGCTGGGCTGCATAAATGTTCACCCCTCCCTGCTCCCCAAATACCGCGGTGCGGCGCCCATTAACTGGGCGGTCATCAACGGCGAGGCCGTAACAGGTGTCACGATCATGCGGATGGATGAGGGGGTGGATTCGGGAGACATTATTATCCAGGAAGAAACAACCATCGGGCCCGAGGAGACATACGGCGAACTCCACGATCGTTTGGCACTATCAGGCGCAAAGTTGCTTCTCAAAGCGATCATCGGAACTACCGATGGTTCGATCAGACCGATCCCCCAGGAGCACGGCCTCGCCACCCATGCGCCGCGTCTCCGCAAAGAAGATGGACATATCAATTGGCATTGCAGTGCCGATGGGGTTGCGCGCTTGATCCGTGGGTTGTCTCCTCTCCCCGGCGCTTATACCTTCATGGAAGGTGTAACCCTGAAGATATTTCAGGGGCGCGTGCTGGATTTACAGGTGAAGGAGACGCCGGGAACCCTGGTGCTGCAAGAGGAAGGGCTTACCGTCGCAACGGCAAAGGGCTACCTTCTACTCACAGATCTGCAACTTGAAAGCAGGAAGCGGATGAGCGGTGAGGAATTCCTCCGGGGCTTCAGGTTGCGTCCTGGTGTGGTCCTGCAATAGGGCGTCAGAGGAGCGTTTATCCCGGTCTATTTCACAGCCTACCCAAAGACAGGAGGAGTTATGAAGAAAAGACGGATTGTTGATCTCAGCATTGCTATTGAATCCGATCTTCCCAGCGACCCCCCGATGATGATCCCCAAGATAGATTATATCGATCACGAGATTGGCGCCTATTCAATGCTCGAATTCTTCCCTGGCATCAAAAAGGAACAACTCCCTGACGGCAAGGGTTGGGCGGTGGAATTCGTGCATCTGGCCACTCACAGCGGAACGCACCTGGATGCCCCCTACCACTACCATCCGACAATGGATGATGGAAAGCCCGCGGCAACCATCGACGAGATACCACTCGAGTGGTGCATGGGAGACGGGGTTCTCCTTGATTTCCGTCACAAGGCCGATGGCGAGCGTATCACCATGCAAGACATCCAGAGGGAGTTAGAGAGGATCGAATACCAGATCAAACCGTTTGACATCGTCCTGGTTCAGACAGGTGCGGACCAGGCATGGGGAAAACCCGAGTATCTCGTCAAGGGAGCAGGGATGGATCGCGAAAGCACTCTCTATCTGACAAAGAAGGGCGTGCGCGTGGTTGGAATCGATGCCTGGAGTTGGGATCGGCCGCTTCCCTTCCTGGCCAAGGAATTTCAAGAGAAAGGTGATCCCCGTGTCATCTGGGAAGCACACTTCGCCGGCATTGATATTGGTTATTGTCACATGGAGAAGATGGCAAACCTCACCGCCATCGGACGCCCGCATGGGTTCACGGTATGTTGCTTCCCCATCAAAATCAAGAAGGCTTCCGCCGGCTGGGTGAGACCTGTGCCGATTATTGAGGAATGATGACGGCTTCTCCTCGCGCCGCAGCTGTAGATATCCTGAATAAGATCGAAGCTGGCAAAGGCTTCGCGGAACCTCTGCTTAATGGGTTTCTATCGTCCGGGACCGTCACGAACGCCGATGACCGCGGTCTAGTTACGGAATTGGTCTATGGGACCTTGCGGATGCGGGGCACGCTCGATTGGGTCATTGCCCAGCTTTACCGCGGCAGGTTCGAGGCTATGGAGACAGGCCTCAAGAACGTATTGCGTACAGCCGTCTATCAACTGTACTTCTCTGATCGCATACCCGCCTTTGCCGCCGTCGACGAGGCCGTAAAGATCACCAAGAAGCTCTACCCGGGCAGGGAAGCGCTGGTCAACGGCCTGCTGCGAAACGTGGACAGAAGAAAGCATGACATCACCTTCCCCGATAAAGAGAAGGATCCCGTGCTCTTCTGCTCGATTTTCCATTCGCACCCCCTCTGGCTCGTTCGGAGATGGACAGGCCTGTTCGGGGTAGAGGAAACAATCGCGCTGTGCCGCGCCAACAACTGCATTCCGCCTTTAGCCGTCCGCGCAAACCGGCTAAAGGCGGAAAGGGATGACATCATAGGGTGTCTCCAACGGAATGGATTAGACTGCCATCCCACAGATTTCTCGCCCGACGGAATCGTTATTACCACCCGGGGAGGGGCCTTAAAAGACAAGATTATGCACCAGGAAGGCCTCATCCACGTCCAGGATGAGGCCTCACAGTTGATCTCGCATCTGTTATCTCCACGCACAGGCGATGTCGTTCTTGACCTTTGCGCAGGGACGGGAGGAAAAAGCACCCATCTGGCCGAGCTCATGGGAAACCGGGGGCGAATTGTGGCGGTTGACATCAATACACAGAAGCTCGCCGCCCTCACCGAGACCGCCCAGAGAATGGGGGTAACGATCATCGAAACCGTGGCAGGAGACGCCACCCTCGACTTGGGAACGGAATACCATAATGCCTTTGACCGAGTTCTGGTCGATGCCCCCTGTTCCGGTCTCGGCACGCTCCGGCGAAACCCCGAAATCAAATGGCGCCTCCAACAGGAGAACCTCGCTACCTTTCCCCTTCTGCAGTCAAAGATACTCCAAGCTGCGGCCCCCTACGTAAAGAGCGGAGGGAGACTCGTCTATGCCACCTGCTCTATCATGCCGGAGGAGAACGAACAAGTCGTCGACGATTTTCTCTCCCGCCGTCGCGACTTTGAGATCGTCGCCGCTCCGGCGCCTCCAAATATGGTGGACAGCCGCGGTTTTTTCCATACGTACCCACACCAACACGGAACCGACGGGTTCTTCGGGGCGGTCTTGCGACGTCACCAATAAAAAGATTGACGGTCTCGGGCAGCTATGCAAAAATACCCGCCGTTTCAGAACATTATCCGTCAGTTATTTCTAAGGAGGTAAATCTATTATGGCAGTCAAAGTCGGCATCAACGGATTCGGTCGCATCGGCAGAAGTGTTTTTCGGGCCGCACTGGAAAAGATGGATATTGAGATCGTGGCGGTAAACGATCTCACCGACTCCAAAACTCTGGCCCACCTGCTTAAGTACGATTCCATCTTTGGCACCTTCCCGGGAGAGGTCAAAGCAACCGAAAAAGGCATCCTGGTCAACGGCAAGGAACTGAAGGTCATCGCCGAGAAGGACCCCGCGAAGTTGCCCTGGAAGGAGTTGGGTGTCGATTTCGTCATAGAATCCACGGGCAGGTTCACCGAGAAGGAAAAAGCCGTCGCCCACATCGAGGCTGGTGCAAAAAAGGTGATTATCAGTGCTCCCGCCAAGAATGAAGATATAACGATCGTTTTGGGAGTTAACGAAGATAAGTACGATCCAGCGAAGCATCACGTCATTTCCAACGCTTCGTGTACAACCAATTGTCTGGCTCCTGTGGCGAAGGTTCTCTTGGAGAAGTTTGGCATCATTTCCGGTCTCATGACGACGATCCACTCCTTCACCAACGACCAGATCATCCTCGATGCACCCCACAAAGACCTGCGTCGAGCACGTGCCGCCTCACTCTCGATGATCCCCACCACAACAGGGGCCGCTAAGGCAATCGGTTTGGTGATCCCCGAATTGAAGGGCAAGCTGGACGGACTGTCCATCCGGGTTCCCACGCCGAATGTGTCCCTTGTCGACCTCGTGGTGCATGTGGAAAAACCGACGACAAAAGAAGAGGTAAACGCCGCCCTCAAGGCCGCCGCGGAAAAGAGCAAGTATCTGGAATACTGCGAGGAACCGTTGATCTCCAAG
>JAQULV010000230.1 GCA_028718405.1 Smithellaceae bacterium | reverse complement strand
GTCGTTGAGCATTCGCCAGGCGGTGTTGAACAGGAGCAGTCCCGCCGCCACCCTGATGACGGGAATGGAGATGCCGAAGACCTTGAGCAACCAGCCGCCGGTCACCAGGACGACGATCAGAAGAACGAAGGTGTAGCGGCCCACCTGTCCGGCAATTCGCATCCGGTCCTGCTCGGGGAGGCCCGAGGTCATCTCGACGAAGATGGGGGCCATAGCCGGAGGATTAAGGATCGGAAAGAGCGCCAGGAAGGAAAAGGCGGCGACGTCTATGAACTCACGGATCATGGTTCTGCTCCGGGGAAAAATATGGGGACATAATACCCCCGTTCACTCCAATTGTGAACCGGTTATTATGTCCCCCATTCGGCATACCGTTATTTGTCATTCCCGCGCACGCGGGATTCTCGTCCTTATTGGTCTGGATTCCTGGCCCCGGACTTGGTCCGGGGCCAGGAATGACAGTTTATACGGTCATTTCCACGCCGCCCGTTTTCACGGGCACGACGTCATCTGTTTCAATCCTTCCGGTACATGGTCACGACCACGGCGCCGCCGAGACCGATATTGTGCTGCAGGGCGATTCTGGCGCCTTCGACCTGACGAACGCCGGCCTGGCCGCGCAGCTGCCATACCAACTCGGAGCACTGGGCAAGACCCGTGGCTCCCAGCGGATGACCCTTGGAGAGCAATCCGCCCGAGGGGTTGGTCACGACCCTGCCGCCGTAGGTGTTGTCGCCGTCCTCGATGAACTTCTCGGCGGTACCCTCGGGGGTTAGTCCCAATCCCTCGTAGGTGATCAGCTCATTGGCCGTAAAGCAGTCGTGCAGTTCCACCACGTCCACCTCATCGGGGCCGATGCCGGAGGCCTCGTAGACTTCCTTGGCGGCGGCGGCGGTCATGTCGTAGCCGACCACGCGCATGGGGCTCTTGCTGGCAAACGAGCTGGTGAAGTCCGTAATCATCGACTGACCGGCAATGTAGATCGGAGCGCTGATGTTGTGCTTCTTCGCAAAGTCATCAGAGCAGACGATCGCCGCTGCGGCGCCGCAGGTGGGCGGGCAGCACTGGAGTCTGGTCAATGGCGGGGCCTGTGCGGGGGAGGCCATAACTTCCTCCAGCGTTACGAGATTCCTGAAGATGGCCCGCTCGTTGTGCTCGGCGTGTTTTCTGGCCTTGACGGTGATCTTCGCAAAGGTCTCACTCTTCGTGCCGTAAAGTTTTTGATGCTCGGCGCCGGCGCCGCCGAAGAGCTGGGCCGCAGGCGCGGCGCCTTCGACAGGCGGAATCACCTCAAAGAGCTTCTCGAAGAAGGTCTGCATGGGGATGGGGCGATCGCCGAAGACAACTCCCAGGGCGCCGGGCGTCATCTGCTCGAAACCAAGAGCCAGGGCGCATTCCACGATGCCATAGGCTACCGCCTGGCGGGCCAGGAACAGGGCGTTGGAGCCCGTGGAGCAGTTGTTGTTTACGTTGAAGATGGGAATACCCGTCATTCCCGCTTCGTAGAGTACCTTCTGGCCGGCACAACTATCGGCGTACACCCAGCCCGTATAAGCCTGCTGGACCTCCTTATAGTCGATCCCCGAATCCTTCAGGGCGTCCAGGAGCGCTTCCTTGCCCATTTCGTTGTAAGGCCTGAGTGCCTTGGGCGAGGTGAATTTGGTCATACCCACACCGATTACATTAACTCTTCTCATTGTTCCCTCCATTTTTTGATTTTACTTGAGACGGCTACCGCCGTCCTTCGCCTTCCTTAATTACCTTCATCAGCCAGGCCAGCCCTTCCATGTAGAGATCCTGCCCCCGGAAGAACAGGTCGTTGTGGTTCGCGTCCGGGATCATGACAAGCTTCTTGTCCTTTGCGGCCGAGGCATAAAAGAGCAACTCCCCTTCGGTGAAGGGAATGATATGGTCGTACTCGGCATGAACGACCAGCGTGGGTTTCGAAAAGGATTTGATCCCCTTAAGGTTAGAGGGCGCCTCCTCTTCGTTGATCCCCAAGTCCTCGACATAGATCCCCAAAAGCGAAAGCAGCGGAATGATCCTGGCGAAACCGCTTTCGATAACAAGCCCGTCGATCTCCTCGCCATAATTGGCGGCGAGCTCCAGGGCCGAAGCGCTTCCCAGGGAGCGTCCCATGATAACGAATGGCCCTGCAAAGCCTTTCTCTCGCAGGTAATTCCTCACCCCGAAATAGATCGGATGACAGTCCCTCATCATGGACGTCACGGTGGGATTGCCCGTGGAACGGCCGTAGCCGCGGTAATCGGCAATGACCAGATTCACGCCTTCCTTGAGGAACAGAGGCGCCATCTCGTCGTAATCGGCCGCGATCTCGCCGTTGCCGTGGAAAAGAAAAAGCGTCGGAAAGCTTTGATCGGCCAGGTGGAGGCGGACACCGACGGAGACCCCCTCCTCAACAGTGATCAGGAGTGAGGCGGCTTTATCTGTGCCGGCCGCACCGGGCCATTCCGGACGAGGATAAAAGAGGCGGTAAATGATTTCCGGTCGATCCAGTGGGGAGTAATCTATCCGGGAGATGTCGATCATTGCCGCTTAGCTCCTGAAGATTTCCCTGCGAAGATCGGCCCTTGCCTCATGAGGCGCAAGGTGCCATGTTCAGACCGGGAAGGTCCGTTTGACGTCATGAAGAAGAGATGTCCCACCCGGATTAGTCAACCTTCCATAAGGGAGTTTGTTTGTCAAGGAGAAGATTGACATGTCAATCAACCGCCGAATCTTCAATTGACAGGGCTCGGTATTTTTCTTATATTCGCGCCGCATGAGGATGATTCTCAAAACAAAATAAAAGGTTAATAGGTTGGCAGCGGCAGATCGCCGCAGGAGACTGGAATTATGAAACGGGCAAGCAAAAAGACTTCAGAGTACGTTCCCGCCTACCTGGGCAAACAATCGTCGCGGCCCGTGGCCAAAGTGGACCTGATCCCCTGGGACGGCGCCGAGATCACCGTCAGCCTTGAATGCCGGGAGTTCACGTCGCTTTGCCCCGTGACGTCGCAGCCGCACTTCGGCGAGATACTCATCACCTATGCCCCCGATCAGCACCTCATCGAAAGCAAATCCCTGAAACTCTACCTCTGGCGCTACCGCGATGTCGGCGTCTTCAGCGAATCCCTCGTTGCCCGGATCGCCGACGACCTCTGCGCCCAGGTCAAACCGAAATGGATCGAGGTAGAGGGAACCTTCCAGTCCCGCGGCGGCATCGCCATCGGCGCCCGGGTCCGAAGGCCCGGTTGATTCGGTGCCCATGCCATGACCGGAAAGAAGTGGCTGGTACTTCTGAGCGGGGGACTGGATTCGGTCGTCCTGCTGCACTATGCGGCGCGTCACGCCACGGTGAAGGGCGCTCTCAGCTTCTCTTACGGAGCAAAGCACAACCTGCGCGAGATACCTTTCGCGCGGCGGCACTGCGACATACTGAACATCCCGCACCGCGTCATCGACCTTGAATTCATCGGCTCTTTTTTCAAATCCGACCTCCTCTGCTCGGGAGGGGATATACCCGAGGGCCATTACGAGGACGCCTCGATGAAACAGACGGTCGTCCCCTTCCGCAACGGCATCATGCTGTCGATAGCGGCCGGATACGCCGAAAGCATCGGCGCCGACGGCGTGGCCATCGCCGCCCACGGCGGCGACCATGCGATCTATCCCGATTGCCGCCGGGAGTTCATGTCATCCATGGCGGATGCGATACGTCTTGGCACCTATGCCGGCATCGAGCTGGCCTCGCCTTTTATCGGGATGAGCAAGGCCGAGATCGTCTCGCGGGGCGCCGAGATGAACGTCGATCTCTCCCAGACCTGGTCTTGCTATAAGGGCGCGGAGTTTCACTGCGGGAAGTGCGGGACCTGCGTGGAAAGACGCGAGGCGTTTGTGCTGGCGGGGATCGTCGACCCGACGGTCTACGAAG